>NZ_JAIWOI010000376.1 GCF_020217005.1 Rheinheimera sp.
GCGAAACCGGCGTTGGGAAGGAGCTTTTTGCCAGACATTTACATCGGTGCTCGTCCAGAAGAAATAAACCTATGGTGTATGTAAACTGCGCAGCATTGCCAGAAAGCCTGGCCGAAACCGAGTTATTTGGGCATGTCAGAGGTGCATTTTCCGGAGCTCATGGTGAGCGGATGGGACGGTTTGAGGCTGCTGATGAGGGCACTTTATTTCTCGATGAGGTTGGAGAATTACCACTGTCTATACAGGCAAAGTTATTACGGGTTTTACAAAACGGTGAGATTCAGCGCTTAGGTAGTGACAAACAGCGTCAGGTCAACGTGCGGATTGTGGCCGCGACTAACAGGGATTTGCATCAACAAGTGAAAATGGGGGAATTCAGAGCTGACTTATACCATCGATTGTCTGTCTATCCTTTACCTATTCCTCCGCTCAGAGAGCGACAGGACGACATTCCATTACTTGCCGGTCATTTTCTCGAACTAAACCGAAGTCGATTGGGAATGAGGGCTCTGCGGTTGTCTGCGTCGGCAGAACTCGGGCTTATCAATTACAGCTGGCCCGGAAATATCAGAGAGCTTGAACACGTCATTAGCAGAGCTGCTATAAAGGCTTTAAGCCGCGGCGCCCAACGTTCAGACATTGTTACTATAGAACCAGACCTGTTGGATATTTTTGACGGTATGCAGAATCTTCCAGACTCTGAGAACTATAGAGTTGACGAGTTAAGTCATGTCACATTAAGGCAAGGCGTTGAGCAAATACAGAAATCGCTTATTCGACAAGCTGTGGATAAAAATAATGGAAGTTGGTCCCAGGCTGCTCGCCAACTGGATTTAGACCCCAGTAATTTGCATAAACTAGCTCAACGACTCGGGTTGAAATAATCATCATTGACGCAAATAAAGTGGTAACAACATGACAAAAAAATCCCGCGACACTGCTGAGTTGAGTACAACTGAAGCTTTACGCTACAGTCGGCATTTGATGCTGCCTGCCATGGACTTTCGTGGTCAGGAGGCTTTACTCTCATCAAGGGTATTGGTGGTGGGGATGGGAGGGCTTGGGTGCGCAGCAGCTCCTTATCTTGTCGCCAGTGGTATAGGGCACATCACTCTGGTCGATGATGATCTGATCGACCGGACTAACTTACAAAGACAGATCCTATATCGGGAAAGTGATGTGGGTTCGCTCAAGGCGCAACGTGCTTGCATGGCTCTGCGTGAGCTCAATTCTGAAATAGAAATTGAGGCGCTCTGCAGAAGGCTGGATGCAGAAGAGCTTTCTAAACTTGTTGGTGGTTATTCGTTGGTACTGGACTGTACAGATAATTTACTTACGAGAAATGCGATAAATGAAGCTTGTTTTAAGGCTCGCGTGCCGCTGGTTTCTGGAGCTGCCATTCGTTTTGAAGGTCAGGTAGTGTGCTTTAATATGCACGATGATATGCCTTGTTATCAATGTCTGAGTCTTCAGTTTACAGAACAGCAGTTGACTTGTATGGAGGCTGGTATTTTGAGCCCGGTAGTTGGTGTTATAGGTGCGGTTCAGGCACTGGAAGTAGTAAAAATACTCGCGTCTGTCGGATCTCCGTCATTTGGGGTTCTTCAGCTTTTTGACGCCTTTCACGGCCAGTGGCGTCAATTTAAGTTGGCTAAGGATCCAAATTGTCCTGTGTGTGGCTCTAATCAATGACGCGAATGTCTTGAGTCACAATTTCGCGTGGGAACAATTCAAGTATGTCGTATGCGTCTGTTACTAGATAGTCATCATGGGCACGCTTTTTTAAGCCAAACATTGTTAATTCGATATGCCAGGTTGGAACTACATTTATTGTCGCAAGGCATTGTTTTACGCAATTTAGTGGGCAGCCATCAATAGCTAATATAGCTCTTCCCGATTGTGCTGTTTTTACCAACTCTGTGATATTGCCTCCAATACCAGCAATAGAAGACATTTCCGCCAGATTTTTCCTGTTGAGTATCAGGGCTAAATCATTTGCAAGTTGTGCAACGTTTGAACAACCAGAACAAGCATAGACAAGAGGCTTGTTGTCACTAATATGTTTCATAGTTAATTCCAGCAAACAAGATTGATTATCGAGTCTAATACTTGTTGCCAGCAGAAAATTGATTCAAATCAATTCGTTGTCGTTACTACCACTTTATGGGTAATCAGCTTGTTAGACCGCTTGTCGCCTAGGATGTTACATAGCTTGCCGCAGAGGTTGTTGCTGAACCAATGTAGCCAGTAAATCAGATTGGGTGATAATGCCACAGAGTTGCTGAGCGGCATTGAGTACTGGCACCTGATGCAAACCGTTATGTGCAAGCAAAGGAATCAGCGCCGCGATATGGTCTGTCTCTTTGACTGTTACCAGCTTACGATTCATCCAATCTCCAACTGTAGCTCGCGCAGAATCAGACTGTGGTTTGAACCAACTGAGGATCTGTGTTCTGAACGAGAACAGATCAGATTCGGTCAAGTCTTTCACTACATCCACCAGGGTAAATATGCCTACCAGTTGCCGCTGCTGATCGATTACGGGCAGCATACTAACCTTGTGGCGACGCAGCAGTTGCCAGGCTGTTTGCAATGGTGTTTCTGATGTTATGGTTAATAAATCTTTTGCCATAATATCGCGACACAACAGTTGCGAGTGGCGGCTAAACGCATGCTGTTGCGCTCTATGGTACAGTTGCAATAAATCAGTTTCGTTAATATCCAGCACCCGATCGAGGCTATTGATTGCCGCTGCTAAGTCGCTGTGCTGCAGCTGCAACCTGTCTAGCGGCTTGGCGTCTGCTGTTGCTGGTGCGCCAGGCCCCTCAGATGTTGTCTTTGCTTTAAGCCAGTAGCGCTGTAGAAATAGCGCGCAACTTAGCATCACCAACAGATTAAGGCCTACCGGATAAAAAAGGAATTCCAATCCAGGCGCAGGCCCTGCTGTGGTGGCGATCACCGGGACCAGCGCTGTAGCACCTCCTGGTGGATGCATGCACTCAAGCAGGTACATTACAAATAACACCACAGCAATGGTGGTCGCTGCCATCAGTGGAAAACTGTTAAACAGGTGACTGCATGCAAGGCCAATGGCTGCAGGGAACAGATGGCCAGCCAGAAATACCCATGGTCTGGCCAACGGGCTGTTTGGTATGCCAAATAACAGTACGGCCGAAGCCCCCATTGACGCAAGTAATAGGGTATAGCTGCTGCCGGCCAATAGCAGACTACTTACCTGAGCGACCAGACCAAGCGCGACAAATGCAGCGCACACTACTTTTAAACGCTGTTGCAACGTAATGGCCGACAAGCGTTGTTCGTGAGGGTGATATAACCCGAATTGACGCAGCAGTCGTTGCAGCAAGGTGTCTGGAGTCATTGGTGAATCTGGTCTGTTGGAAGCAAGTCGGGCTATCATAAACTGCACCAAAACAAAGCGTACAGCGTTTTTGCGAACTAAATTGGTGCAATTCTATAGTGTGCATTCTGAAAACTACCTAATACATCAAATGGTAGACCGTGCTGAGTGGCTACAAAATGGCTAGCTACCGTTTTTTTGCCTGCTATAAAAGCCGATTTAAACTCGTTTATACCTCTAATGTTACGAGGAGGTACCCGCAATGATTTCCAAGCCTATCAGGTTAGCTTGTTAGAATAAGCAATAAAGTAGTTTTTTCCGGTGGTCGCGGTTTGCAGCATCACCGAAAGCATTCCTGGGCCGAGGTAAGCATGAATACGTTGTTGTGGGATCCTGAGTTAATAGCCAAATACAATATTAACGGTCCGCGCTATACCTCCTATCCAACAGCTCTTGCGATGGACAAAAGTTTTTCGCACCAGATGATTTATAAAACACTGTCAGCCAGTTTGTCAGAATTGAGCTTGTACATTCATCTGCCGTTTTGTCACAAGCTCTGTTATTACTGCGGTTGTAACAAAGTCATCACCCGTCACCAAAATAAAGCTGACGATTATCTGGACGCACTTGAGAAAGAAATGGAAATGTATTCACCTCTACTTAAGGGGAGATTGATCAATCAGGTCCATTTGGGTGGCGGTACACCTACTTTTCTCACTGAACAGCAATTGAGTCGCTTGATGCGTCTTATCCATCGTCATTTTGCTTTAAATCAAGATGCAGAAATCAGTATCGAAATAGATCCACGTAGCTGTAGTGATGAAAAACTTGCTCATCTGAAAGCCTTAGGTTTTAACCGTGTAAGTTTTGGCGTTCAGGATCTTGATGAAAAAGTGCAGATTGCCATCAACAGAGTGCAGGATGTTGATCTGATACGTCGTCAGGTGAAATTAAGTAAAGAGCTTGGGTTTGAGTCGGTGAATCTCGATATTATCTATGGACTCCCTCATCAGCAGACCAACAGTTTCGCAGAAACTGTTGAGGAAATAGTGCGTCTGGACCCTGACCGTATTTCCTTGTTCAGTTACGCTCATCTTCCTGATCGCTTTGCATCACAGCGCAAAATCCCACAAAGCAGTTTGCCAGACGCCCCATTGAAGCTTGAACTGATGCAAATCGCTATTAATAGATTTGTCGAAGCTGGTTATCAGTTTATAGGAATGGATCATTTCGCTAAACCTCACGATAGCCTGGCCCAAGCTCAAAAGTCTGGTCAGCTACAGCGTAATTTTCAGGGATATACCACCTCTGGACAGGATGCCTTGGTTGGTTTGGGTGTATCTAGCATCAGCCAGGTGAACGGTGTGCTTTGGCAAAATACCAAAGAATTGCCTGAGTATTATGCAGCTATTACATCCAATGCTATTCCGGTTGAAAAAGGATTTTGCTTAAACCTTGATGACAAGATCCGGGCTGAGTTGATTAGCCAGCTGATTTGTCATTTTGAACTGGACCTAAAAGCATTTTGTACAAAATGGTCCGTCAAAGATTTTATGTTGTATTTTGCCGACGCGATGCAAAAACTGAAGCCCTTTATCAGTGATGGTCTTGTTCACGTTAGTGCAGGTCATCTGCGGGTTACAGATAAGGGGCGTCTTTGGGTTCGCAGCATATGCGCTTGCTTTGATTTTTATCTTGCGCAGGGGCAGCAGAGTTATTCAAAAGTAGTCTAGAAGTTGTAGGCGTTAGTCATGTTTTATTGATAAACAAAGAGAGCAAAGGAGGTAGTTAATTATCCCAGAGAGGTAGGCCTTTTGTTTTCTGGGGGTTCTGGTATTTTTTACCTAAAATAGCGGTAATTTCTACCAAGAGGTATACCCTATGGCTTCCTTTATTCGTGATTTGACTCTACGTCAAAAGCTCAGCTTATTATTAGTATTCCCAGTATGCGCAGTGCTTTGGTTGCTGGGCGATCGCCTGGTTGCGAGCTGGTCACAGCAGCAGATGGCTAACTATGTGTCCTCATCTATAACCACTTCAGTCAGGATGAACTCTTTAATCAGTGCTTTACAGGCTGAGCGCGGGGCCAGTGGTGTTTATTTGGCAAGCAAAGGTCAGCGTTTCGGCGATCGGCTGAAGCAATTGCGTGTTCAATCTGATGAGATGCTGCAGATAGTGGCTGCATTAAACCAACCAGAATTGCTATCTTTGAAGCAGCAATTAGACAGTGTGCGTGAGTTACGTCGTCTGATTGACTCACTGATCATCAGTAATACTGAATCTGCGGAGCGTTATACCAACCTTATAAAATCCATGATTGCGGTCAATCACCAATTAGAGGCTGACGTACCTCATCGTGATATGGCCAGAGAACTTGCCACTTTAAATCAGTTTATTGAGATGAAAGAGCGGGCGGGCAGAGATCGTGCACTATTAGGCTTAGTATTTAGCAGAGGAAGTTTTAACAGTGATTTGTTAACAAAATACAGTGATAACTTCGGCGCCTACAATGCGTTAATGGAAAACTTTACCCGATTATTGTCTGCCGGGCGCCTTGATGATTGGAAAAAACTTGTGTTTCAGCAGAGTTTTTCGGAGGTCGAAAAACTACAGCAGTTGGCTTTTACTGCTCCTCTAGAAGCGCCTTTGAATGTTGACGATGGTGTATGGTTTGACATCGCAACCAAAAGACTCACGGACATGGCAGAGTTTGAAAAACTGCTCAATGCCGATATTACAGAGAGAGCCGATGTGCTGAAACAGCAAGCACTCACTCATCTGTGGGGCTTGTCTATTCTCACTTTAGCCATAGCTGCTGTGGTGTTTTTTATCGCTTTGGTGTCGGTACGTAATATAACCTTTGCCGTAAAAAGTGTGGATGGAACCATTCGGGCCTTGGCTGAGCGTAATCTTACCGCTCGCTGTCTTTACAGCTCAAAAGATGAATTTGGGCAAATCGCTCTAAGTACAAACGCCATGGCTGTAGAGCTACAGAAAGTCATCAGTGAGATTGGTGAGGCGACCATTCAGGTTGCCACTGCTGCAGAGCAATCATCAGCTGTGACTATAGAGACGAGCAAAGGCGTGCAGCGGCAACAGTTAGACACCGAACTGGTGGCAACAGCTATGCACGAAATGGCGGCGACTGTGCGCGATGTGGCCAGTAGTACCGCTGAAGCTGTGTTGTTATCTGAGGTTGTACAATCTGGTGCCACTAGTGGCCAGTCGAAACTTGAAGAAACAATAAGCCTGATCCAGCAGTTAACCACTCAAGTCGAAGAGACCTCCGGTGTGATTGAAAGTGTAAAGCGCGATAGTACTTCTATCACCTCGGTGCTTGATGTGATCCGTGGCATCGCTGAACAAACCAACTTGTTGGCCCTGAATGCGGCCATTGAAGCCGCCAGGGCGGGTGACCAGGGGCGTGGTTTTGCTGTGGTGGCAGATGAAGTACGCACTTTAGCGCAGCGCACGGCACAGTCTACAGGCGACATACAACAAATGATTGAGGCTTTGCAGAATAATGCTTTGAATGCATCTAATGCAATGCACCTGAGTCTCACTTTAGCTCATAACGGACGAGAGAAAGTGGCAGAGACCGGAACCATCTTGTCAGGGGTGCTGGAAGGGATACATGGTATGAATGACAAAAATATGCAGATCGCTTCAGCGACTGAAGAGCAGGCCGCGGTTGCAGAAGATATAAACCGGAAGATTGTAAGTATTAGTGATATAGCGACCCAAACGAGTTCAGGTGCAGAACAAACAGCAGCAACCAGTCATCAGTTGGCAAAATTGGCAGAGCAACTTCAGGACCTCGTAAACAGATTTCAACTGAGAGTCTCTTAGACTTGGCGCTCATCATCACAGCTAAAGAGTTTGGGTCAATTAAAGTGAACATGAAAGTATGGGAACTGGTTTTGCTTTATTTTGACTATTTAGGTTAAGTAATCCCCAGAAAAACCAGAGCACATAATACGCTGCTCTGGTTTTGTATAACTAACGTCGAAATGACTTAAACATCATTAGATTATCAGAAACTGTAGGTCGCCGAGGCTCCCACAGTGCGTGGGTTCACCATAGCAACATAACCATTTGGATAGGTGGTGCTTGCAGGATCCCGGGTTGTCAAACCATGTTCGTCAAAAGCATTGTTCACAAAAGCACTGACCATCCAAGCCTCTGAACTGTAATTTACTGAGGCACGAGTCAGCACATAATCACCGGCGGTGCGTTCTTGGGTATTGTTTAAATCACCATAAAATTCACCAACATAATTGCTGCTAACGTCCAGTTTCCACTGTTCGTTCAGCCAGTAACTGAGTCCGA
This sequence comes from Rheinheimera sp., assembly GCF_020217005.1. GTDB lineage: Bacteria > Pseudomonadota > Gammaproteobacteria > Enterobacterales > Alteromonadaceae > Pararheinheimera. The sequence goes on from NZ_JAIWOI010000376.1 coordinate 7,688, forward strand.
GGCTACCGTTAAAAGACGGTGCAGAATTAAGCTCATTACCAACTGCTTGTTCAAAACCCGTTGGTGCTTGGTCGATTTTCGAATGCAAGAATCCAAGGCTGCTATGTACTTGCCAGTTGTTGCCGAACATAGTGTAGGCTTCCAGTTCCAAACCATAACTGTGCGCCTGATCAATATTTGTAATAGTGCGGGTGCTACTAAGCGCCTGATAATCACTGAAATCATTATAAAACAGGTTGGCACTAATACTGGTGTTACCGCCATTCAATACACTGCGAGAACTCAGTTCATAGGTGTCTACACTTTCTGAATCATAGTAATAGTAAGCACTAGTTACACTGTTGAATGCTCCGCCACCTGCATTATAGCCTTGTCTGGCACTGGCAGATAATGTGGTATGTTCAGCCAGTTTGTATTGCAACACCAGTTTTGGCAGAGTAAAAGTTTTGTTTTGATCTAACACAGCATTTACCCATGCACCTCGCATCAGCAGATTGAAATCACGTTGCTGCTGTTCGCGTTCAACCCGGACTCCTGAAATCAAGCTCCAGAAGTCATTTAAACGCACTGTAGCCTCTCCATAAGCAGCTTTGGAATGGCTTTCGTCATCGCCGAAATAGTTAGTCGCACCCACACTCTTAAAATCTTGCTCACGTTTAAAGTAAGCCACGCCGAAGAAACCTGAATACGTCGACGAAGCTGAGCCATAGTCTAACTTCGTATCAAACGTCAGTTCAGTTTGATCCATCAACACGTCAGATTCAGCTGCTTGCGTTGCTTCATATCCTTCAGCTCCCCACTGATAGTCCATAAAGGCAACCAAAGTCTGTAATGAAAATAACTCCGACAGCTTATAGTCAAGTTTCAGACTGCTTGTGTCAGACTCAGTAGTGAGATATCGCTGGAATAAAGGCTCATGTGCTTCAGGGTCTTTTGCATTAAAGTACAAACGGCCTGCGTTACCTTCTTCCTGATAATGTTGGTAGCTGAACAAGGCTTTGAAATCTGTTAGCTGTTTCGGGGTCCATAGTAATTTCGCTCTAGTGTTACTGGTATCCAGTGTGTCATAAATTTTTTGTGTAGGGTTTGTTGAATAACTCTTTGGGTTGGAGTAGGTTTCGCCATCAATCCATTGACTGGCAATACGAAATGCCAGCTGATCGTCTATCACCGGACCAGACATGACCGCGGCACTGTCAAAGAAGTTTTCCTGATTTCGGTATCCTAAACGAACGGCACCTTCCCAATCCATTGTCGGATCTTTGGTATTTACATACACAGCACCGCCAATACTGTTACGACCATTGCTGGTAGATTGTGGACCGCGAAATACTTCGACCTGTTCTATATCCCACAAGCCAGTGTCGCCGGTTAAATCAGCCACAAAAGGTTGAGTTACACCATCAACAAGTGTACTAACCCTGGCTCTGGCTCCACCGGTAAAAGAATTAAAGCCAGTTGCAGAACCATTACCAGAAACCCCTCGGATATCTGGTACTGCACCAGTTAATACTACAACGTTGGATACATCAGTTAACGCATCAGACATTGATACCAATTGACCGCTATCTAATAGTGCTTGGTTGATTACAGATACTGACGATGCAGTATCTTTTACTGACCGCTCAGTTTTTTCACCAGTAACTACGATCACTTCAATTGATTTACGCGCGTTTTCTTCTTTTTTTTCTTCCGCGTGTATATGAAGTGAAGTACTAGAAAAGGCAATCAGTAAACACTGGGCCAGCAGTGTTCTTTTTATTGCGGCATTACCCATTATGTTAATTCCTATTTTGAATGTTTGTAATTCTACTATTCATCCACCGCTATAAAAGCCAATAGAAATTATCATACAATTCACCCAAATGCAATTGAAAATGATTATCATTAGTGGTAGTGTTGTGTCCCGTATAGGTAGGGATAGAGTGAAAATGTATTTGTTACTTACTATCTTTTTATTGATGTTGGCTATCGCTGTTAGTTATGCAACTAACAAACATCAGCGAATGTTTAGAAAGCCAATCTCAAAAAAGTGGCGCATAACATCTGTTTTGTTTTTTGTGGCTGGCATTGCTGTGGCAGCCATTCAATTGTCGCTGTCCGCCACAGTATTTTTTTGCACAATGTTGTTGATGCTTTGCTGCATCTTACTGCCGTTAGCCACACTGCTAAAAAAGGAGCGCTCAGACTATGGCGAACCACGCTAAAGGGATCCAGCCAGACTGGCTTGGAAAATCACTTGCAGGTTTGCTACCAGGTTTAGCGCTTGCTTTTGTTTGTGTAGGTTTTTACGCCTGGTACGGACCAGGCAGC
>NZ_JAIWOI010000377.1 GCF_020217005.1 Rheinheimera sp.
ATAAGTTCTGCGGATAAAACTCAGTTTAATATGTGGCTTGTTACACCAGTGTGGTTTTGCATACTGAGTGTTGTGTTTTTGTTTCAAAATGCTCGTCAAGCCTGGTTGGTTTTAACAAGCATTTCGGTGCTCTTGTATAGCTGTTTCTTTTTGCTTCGGAGTTTTGGATGAGGGTCAGAGCAGACATTTTACGTATCTATCAAAGTCTACATACTTGGACAGGTATTACTGCTGGTTTGTTACTGTTTATTGGCTTTTATGCAGGTAGCTTGACTATGTTTAAGCATGAGTTACAGCAGTGGATTGCCCCCCGCACTGTGCATGCAATAGATAAACCAACATCATCACATTCTGACTGGCAGGCGTTGGTTGATAAAGCTCTAGATCGCTATTCGACTGAGCTTGGCAAGGGATTTGATTTGGACTTAACCAATACGACTCCAGTATTGAGTTGGTATAGCCAGGGCAGTGCCAGAGACCTGCATATGGACAACAAACTAGTAGAAGTAAGACTAGATCCGCAAGGTCAACTCACTGTCACTGAGAGTTACGAGAATAAGTTTGGCGATCTGATTGATTATCTGCACCGAAGCGCTGGAATTGGCGGAGAGATTGGGCATGATCAGGCAGGTGTCTATGTGCTTGGTATTGCAGCAGTGCTTTATTTTCTGGCACTAGTGTCCGGTATAGTTGTTTTGCTACCTACGTTGGTCAAGAGCTTTTTTGCTCTACGAAGAGACAAAGGCCCAAGCCGTTTCTGGTTGGATAGCCACAATCTGGTTGGGGTAGCAAGCTTGCCTTTCCATTTTATTATTGCCTGGACAGTGGTGAGTTTTGCTTTTCACGATCAGATTTATGGGGGCCTTACGATGTTTTACGGCGAGCAACCTTTGTTCCAGCGCCAAGCGTCCACGACAAAAAAATTTGAACTCAGTCAACTACCTCCAATAGAGCAGCACATTGCAACTGCCATTGACTATAGTCCCGCTCATCAGCCTGTAAAACTTAGTTTTATGCGCCTTGATACCACGGCTCCTGCGCTATCTGTAAAAATGCTTAACCCCAATGGCATGATGCGTGGTCCTGATACAGATTATTTGTCTATGCATCCCTACACTCTTGAGATCCAACCTTTTAGTTTTAGCACTGAAGATGGGGCTAGCTATAGCAAGTTTGTCATTGGGTTGTTTTCACTGCATTTTGGTACTTACGCTGGTAACTTTGGTCGATGGAGTTATTTTATCATGGGGCTTTTAGGGGCGTTTTTATTCTACAGCGGTAATCTGTTGTGGCTTGATAAACGCATGAAAAATAACTCGGGGCAAAGGCGTAGTTGTAGGATCATGGCCGCTTTAACTATAGGTATTTGTCTGGGCTCAATGTTGGCAGTTGCACTGACTATGCTGTTTGGGAAGTTACTTGGCCCTGTATTGATGAATATAAACTACGCCTATTTATATTGTTATTATTTAGGTTTCATCACCTTTATCGGCTATAGCTTTTGGCGTGGAGCCGCAGTAGCGGCTTACCATGGTTTAGGAGCGTTGGCTCTATGTTGCGCTGCCTTGCCTCTTACTACTTTATATCTAAACTGGCAACAAACCTCTTGGCATGAAATTATCCCAAGCATAGGCGTCGATATAATGGCACTGGTATTTGCGTTTATATTTTTGTACGCGGCTCACAAAAGCAAAGTGCGAATGTCAAATTCGACTGTTGATGGAGTGTGGTGTCTACAACATAAGAATTGAGTAGTCTGTCGGAATGAAACGACATGCATATGCTTTGTTATAATCGCGTGAGTGAATGTGATTTCATTATTGAACAAAGCTACAGAGAAGTGCTCTATTCGCTCAGGGCTTTAGGGTCTGGAATGATATTGTTTCGGACTAAGCTACGGCGTACGCTCTGACATAGTTTCCCGAAACGCCTTAATTCATCAAACTTAGGAGTAATACCTCTTTTCATCGCACTTTCCCAATAAGAAAGCTCAGAGTCAACCATCTCCAGCATTTTCTTCGGGCAACCGACACAATCTGTGTTGGTGCCACAAACAAAAGTGGATGGTTCATAGAGCGGAAGGGTTTGTTTGACCTCCGCAATAAGCTGGAGCATTGCTGTTTTCAAATCCGGTTTTTTGCTCATCACCTTATTTGCACCTCGTTGTATGCAATGTGCCCTTATGCTATCAGGCGTAACAGAATCAGAATATTCCCCATAAGGGTTAGTTGCTGTTGAAATGACGCTTTCGTGTTGTTGGTTTGAGTGCGCGGGCTCGTTGGTAAAACCGCTGCAGTATTCGTCATACCGCAGCGGGTCGGCATGGAGCCAATTTAACCTTGTTTGATTTCTTCCATTGCGGTGCTGGAAAACACACCTTTTACGACTTGCCAGCTAATGGCCAGAGCACCGACGATGAATATAACGTCACCGAAAGTCCGGACCCAACGAAGGGTGACCAGAATGTCACTTTGCATCACTGCCTCGCTACGGGCATACCACAGTCCTTCTGTCGCACTTGCGTAAAACTGTATAAAACCTATGGGCAATAAGCTGGTTGCCAGCATTAACGCTAAACCGATGTTCATCCACCAGAAGGCCGTTTTCATCAGTTTTTCATCAAACACCAGCTGTGGCCGGATATAACGCAGGATAAGCAGGCAGAAACCCAGCGCCAGGAAACCATAGACACCAAACAGGGCTGCGTGGGCATGGGTTGGCGTGGTATTTAAGCCTTGCAGGTAGTACAGCGCGATAGGCGGGTTAATCATAAAACCAAACACACCGGCTCCAAGCATATTCCAAAAAGCTACTGCAACGAAAAACATCAAGGGCCACTTAATATCTCCCATCCAAGGGGCTTTATTTTTTAAGCGCCAGTTTTCCCAGGCTTCGTAACCCAGCACCACCAATGGCACTACTTCCAGTGCACTAAAAGTGGCGCCTACAGCCATCACAGGCGTGGTGGTACCGGCGAAATACAGGTGGTGGAAAGTACCCGGTATACCGCCCAGCATAAAGAGTGATGCTGAGGCCAAACTGGCACTGGTCGCAACTGTACGTGACACCAGCCCCATGCTGTGGAAGATAAAGGCCAGCGACACAGTGGCAAATACTTCAAAGAAGCCTTCTACCCACAGGTGAACAACCCACCAGCGCCAGTATTCCATCACTGATAAGTGTGTACGCTCGCCATAGAACAGGCCTGCGCCGTAGAATAAACCGACGCAAATCACTGAGGCAGCAAATAAAGCCAACAGGTTTTTATCGCCGGGGGCTTTAAAGGCAGGCACCACAGCACGAAGCATCAGCACTAACCAGAACAAGATGCCAACATACTTAATAATTTGCCAGAAACGGCCAATATCGATGTACTCGTAGCCCTGATGTCCAAACCAGAAGCTGTATTGCTCAGGCATAATTTGCATTATCGCAAAGTAGTTCCCGGTAAAAGAGCCTGCCACTAACACCACTAAGGCCCAAAACAGCAGGTCGACCCCTAGTTTTTGAAACTTCGGATCTTTACCGCCGTTAATGATTGGTGCTAAAAACAGCCCCGCAGCTAAAAAGCCGGTCGCAATCCAGAACATGGCGGCCTGAATATGCCAGGTCCTAGCCAGGCTATACGGTAGCCATTCAGTGGTATTTAACCCATAAAAACCATCGCCTTCTACCGTGTAGTGTGCAGTAAAACCACCCAGCATCACCTGCAAGGAAAAGAGGGCCACCACCACCAGAATATATTTACCCAGAGCCTTTTGTGACGGAGTCAATTTAAGCAGTGCGATCGGATCCTGTTTGGGTGCTTCAGGTTCTTCTTCGTCGTGTTTGCGTAAAAATGCCCAGCCCCAAATCAGACCACCGACACCTGCTATCAGTAAAATAATACTGACTAATGACCAAATCAGGTTTTCCGCCGTAGGTCTGTTGTCAATGAGCGGTTCGTGCGGCCAGTTATTGGTATAGGTTGCGCTATCCGGGGTGCGCTCAGTACTGGCGGCCCAGGCTGTCCAGAAGAAAAACTGCGTCATTTCCTGCCGACGGCTTAAAGAGGGCAGGGTATTGTTTTTCATTGCATAGTTAGAGCGGGTTTGGCTAAGCGCTGCATCATCTCCAAATAAGGCAATATAGTGCTCAGCCGTTTGATTTATGGCTTGTACCCGGCGATCGCTAAGCTCTAAGGTATCTGTAGTTTTATCATAGCTGTTCGTGCGATAGGCCTGTTTTAATGCGAACTGCAGGCCATTTTGTTGTGCGGCGTTAAGCTTAGTGTAGCTTTGCCCAAACTCATCCTGTGCCGCAAGCTCCAGCCAGGCCATCAGCTCACGATGCAACCAGTCGGCGGTCCAATCCGGTGCCTGATAAGCACCGTGGCCCCAGATAGAGCCCAGTTGCATACCGCCAACCGACTGCCAGGCGGTCTGGCCGTTTAAGATAGTCTCATTGGTCATAATGACCTGGCCTTGCGCATTTACTACTTTGGCCGGAATAGGAGGCGCCGAACGATACACCTCGGCACCAAAATAGCCAAGCACGCTAAAGGTAATAGCCAGAATGGCAATTAACAGCCACCATAATTTACGATATCCAGCCATGAGGCCCCCTCACTACGTTGGTGATGTATCCAAATCTCATTTTTTACTCCAGTTGTGCTATTACGGACGGTTCTTCCGTCGGTCACAGACTGGTATCAATAAACGGGCCATGTTTTAACTTGTTGTTTTAATTTGGCTTTTATATTTCATGGTTAAATTGACCATTTGAATTTGGGTTCTAAATACCTTGTTTGGTCAAATGTACCTGCGATGGTGAAAAAGAAGTATGACTCCTTACCTCTTTGGCTATATAGGCAAGGCTTCATCAATTGTTTTAAGGTGGCGGCAGTGTTTTTTTGGGAGCTGGTTATGGAGTTCTATCCGGATGTGAAACTGTTGCACATGTTGTGCGCTTATCTGAGTGCCGCGCTGTTTATTGCTCGTCTGCTATTGGATCTGACAGGTAAATTTGATTGGCGTAAAAGTGCTCTGCGCTATCTGCCGCACTTTAATGATTCGATATTATTGACTCTGGCTTTTGTTTTGTTGGCGATAGGTCCCTGGAAGCCATTTGTACATCAATGGTTGGGTATTAAGATATTAGCTATTGTTTGTTATGTAGTTTTTGGCTTTTTTTCAATGAAGGATAAACTCAGGCTGCGTACTCGTTTGATATTTTCTGTGCTGTCCATTTCGTCTCTGTTCCTGGTGTTTTATCTGGCAAAGTTTAAGCCTGTCTTATTTTAAGCCATTGTTTAAGCTACCTGCCTGCATCAGGTGATGCTGCATCGGACCTTGATAGACGATTCGCGCTAACTCACCAGTTTCAGGCTTTATCCGTCGTTGCCTTTAGGCCCTCTTTGCCTCTGTTGAAGGGGGGCGATCCAACAGGATGGCGCGTTGAGCTGGGGTGCCCATGGCAAGTAACCAGGGTTGCTGTTGCTGCTGAGCAATAAAATCTTGTTTGCTGCTTAATCCGTGCCAGTTCAGTTCAATCAAGGCCTGGATCACAGCACCTGCTAAACCATTACCCGGTCCCAGAAGCACTATACGCTGAGGACAGAATTCTTTTACCGCGACCTGAATAGATGCGGTGAAATTATAGGTTTCTGTTACTTGCTGTCGCAAAGTGTAGTCACGCAGCTTGTTCAAATCGCTGCAATCTGGCTGCCAGATCCGGCCACAGCCATCAACCAGCGGCACTGCAGTGGCCTGAAAGGATGAATGACCTATGTTCTGAAGTGCCTGCTCTGAAGCTTGCGCCATAAAAGGAGAATGAAAGGCCGAATGACCAGGCAACAGCAGCGGAAAACGTTCGTCAATTATAGGCAAAGTCTGCATGGCCAGACTGATAGCCTCACTGCTGCCTGCTAATACTGCATAACCACCATAAAGAATGGACATATACAGCTGACCACTGCAGCGTGCTAATAAAGCGTTAACCTGTTGTTGGTAGTCCAATTTGGGGCGCCAATGCTCATCCACTAATGGATAAATGAGCTGACCGCCATTGTCATCTTTATAGTGGCTTTGGGATGTGTACTGAGCCATCAGGCTGGCTATCCGCATAGCCTCAGTGCTCTGCCAGACTCCGGAACAGGCCAGCGCCGTGTACCATCCCATCGAATTCCCTGTGATCACTGCGGGTTGATAACAGCTTTGCTGCAAGGCTTGATAATCAATGAAGCCACTGGCCAAAATAAGTGCGGCGGCATTGTCCGCTTGCTGATAACGCTTGAAATTAAATTGTGGAGCCTGATCCAGGCTACTGACAGTGCTTAATCCAAGCTTTATTCTGCTCTGATCAAAGCCCGCTAATAATTCGGCGCCCTCAACTGTGTCGCTCAGGTTTTGGCTGATATAGCCCAATTCTTGTTTCTGATAACTGCCCCTTCCCGGAGCTACCACTAACGTTGAGTAATTCATACAGACTCCGCTAAGGATGAAGTGTGAACCGATAGATGAGAAAGAACGGCATGCATTATGTCGTCAACGCTGGGTAAAACGTCATAGGCGGCTTTGCCCAGAGGGATAAAACTATCGACAGCGCAGAGTCGTTGAATTCTAAAGTGCTCAGGTTTAGCTTCATGCAACAGGGTATAGAGTTCCTCGCTTAATGAACCACGGCGTCTGCATTCATCTACGATCACTATGTTCTTACATCCATCCAGGTGCTGCACTATGGCATGTATGTCTAAAGGAACCAGATAACGGATATCAATAATACGAACAGCAATATTGCGACAAGCCAGATGTTTTGACGCCTGCTGACATAAATAATGACCGTTGCCATAGCTTAACAGCGCAACATCTTTGCCTGCGCCATAACTGCGGGGGGCGCCCAATTCAGGTAAGGCCGCATTGATATCCGGCATGTTGTTCAGCCATAAGCCGTCTTTGCTCTGATGTAAGTCCCGCATCATATACAGTGCTATAGGCTCCAGAAAAATCACAACCCGTTTTTGCTCATAGGCTAACCGGACAGCCTGACGCAGCATCAGAACAGCATCTTCTCCGGTCGAGGGACAAAACACCAAAAGGCCCGGTATATCGCGAAATACCGCAAATGAATTGTCGTTATGGAAATGGCCACCAAAACCTTTTTGATAACCTAAGCCTGCAATACGGATCACCATACCATTGTGGAGTTGACCGTTGGAGAAGAAAGGTAATGTTGCCGCTTCTCCTCTGATTTGGTCTTCAGCGTTATGCACATAAGCTAAGAACTGGATCTCTGGCATGGCGATAAAGCCTTGTTGCGCCAGACCTATCGCCAGCCCCAGAATACTTTGTTCATCCAGCAGAGTGTTGATCACTCTTTTATAGCCAAAATCCTGCACTAAGTGTTGTGTGATGCCATAGACGCCACCTTTTTTGGCAATATCCTCGCCACATAAAATAAGTTCAGGGTACTGGCTCATCAATTGATGCAGAGTCCAGTTCAGTAATTTGGCGATGTGTTGCGGCTTTTCTAAATTATGTTTGTCAAACTGCAGCGCGAGTTGGTTGTTAACTGCTGTCAGCGTTTTGGTCTTTATCGGATGGACTTTAGCAATAATGCTGTCGGTAATGGCCTCTGCACCTTGTAGTTTGGGTTGTTTGATGACACTTTGGCTGACCCGAACTATTTGTTGATCTAGATTGTGTAACCAGAGCAGCAGTTGTGCAGCGCTCAGCCAGCCTTTGGACAATATATAAGCCGCACCAAACCACAGCGGATCATTGGCGTGGTTCTGGGCGATTTGGCTTTGACTTAAGTAGGTTGCTTCGGCATCAGCACCGGCATGACCGAACAAACGTATTGTTTTTAGATGTAAAAATGCTGGTTTGCGGTTAAACCTGACATAGTCGGCAGCTGATTTTGCGGCATGATAGCTGGCGGACAGATCCTTGCCATCTGCAGTAAAATAGGCGATATCAGCATAACTCTGTAAGCGCCTAGCTATCCATCCGGCAGGAGTGGGTGTTGAAATCCCTATCTGATTGTCTTCACAAACCATCAGCAGAGGAAGAGCAAGCCCTTGATAACTGGTCCAGGCCGACGTATTAAAAGCTGCCTGAGCGCTGGCATGGTTGGCTGATGCGTCACCAAAACTACAAATGACGATTGGATCTGCAATACTGGCATCAGGCAAAGGCACAGAGGTGTCCGTCTGATTTTTATCAAGACGCTTTTTTAATTCAATGGCGAAAGCTGCCCCCAAAGCTTTTGGTAAATGTGAGGCAATGGTACTTGTTTGTGGCCATATATTTAATGGTACGCTGCCCAGCACCTTATGCCGTCCACCGGAGATTGGATCCAGACAACTGGCCGTGAAAGACAAAAGTAAGTCATACAGAGGCGTTTGCCCTGGGACTTGCTTGCTACGCTCAATAAAAAACGCGCCACTACGGTAGTGAAGTAAAGCCGGGTCCTGTGGTGTTAAAGCTGCTGCAATGGCCGCATTGGCTTCATGACCGCAGCTACCTATAGTGTAAAAACTCTGTCCCTGGCGTTGCAACGTGCGTGAGCGTAAATCCAGCAGACGACTTTGCCATTGGCTTTGATACATTTGCATGAACTGTGCCTGGTCCAATGCCGCTTGCTGTTCTTGACGAGGGAGTTGATAGCTTTGCCAGAATGCTTTGTCTGCCTGTTGCAATTGCGCGCAAAAATCGGTAAACCATGGATGACTTTGAGACTCTGCTGAATGATCAGCAGAGTCTTCTGTGAATGACGCCCAGGGCCAGGGGGATTGCTCCATTTTCTAACCTCTAGTTGGCAAATGCTGCAAGGCCTGTTTGCGCGCGCCCCAGTATTAACGCATGCACGTCATGTGTTCCCTCGTAGGTATTGACGGCTTCCAAATTCATCAGATGACGAATGACATGAAACTCGTCCGCAATACCATTGCCGCCATGCATATCGCGAGCGTTACGCGCTATGTCTAATGCTTTGCCACAGGAATTTCGTTTGATCAGTGAAATAGTTTCAGGGGCGAGTGTGTCTTGATCCATTAATCGTCCCGCCTGCAGGCAAGCCAGCAGGCCAATACTAATTTCCGTTTGCATGTCTGCCAGTTTCTTCTGGATCAATTGATTGGCGGCTAAAGGCCTGCCAAACTGACTGCGATCGAGAGTATATTGGCGCGCGGCATGCCAACAAAATTCTGCAGCCCCCAATGAGCCCCAGGCAATTCCGTAGCGAGCTTTGTTTAAGCAACTGAAAGGACCTTTTAGACCTGTCACATCAGGCAATAACGCAGATTCAGGCACATGAACATCCTCCATCACAATTTCACCAGTCACAGAGGCTCGTAGCGAAAACTTACCCTCTATTTTTGGAGTGCTCAGACCTAGCATTCCTTTTTCCAGAATAAAACCACGAATTTCACCCTCAAGCTTGGCCCAGACAATAAATACATCGGCAATAGGAGAGTTTGTTATCCACATTTTATTGCCATTGATGGTAAACCCATCCTGGTTGCGTGTGGCTACTGTTCGCATGCTCGCCGGATCTGAACCCGAATCTGGTTCTGTTAATCCAAAGCAGCCAACCCATTCGCCTGACGCGAGTTTCGGCAGGTAGTGCTGTTTCTGTGCTTCACTACCATAAGTGTAAATCGGGTGCATCACCAAACTTGACTGCACACTCATTGCACTTCGATAGCCGCTATCCACACGTTCTATTTCGCGCGCAATCAGGCCATAGCTAACATGATTGACGCCAGCGCAACCATAACGCTCTGGTAAGGTTGGGCCTAACAGGCCTAACTCACCCAGTTCGTTCATGATTTCCCGATCAAAATATTCTTTACGGTTGGCCTCCAGAATTCGAGGTTGTAATCGATCCCGACAAAAACTATGCGTCATATCACAGATCATTCTCTCGTCTTCAGACAGTAATTGTTTTAATAAAAATGGGTCTTGCCAATCAAAAGCTGCACGCATCTTAGACTCCAGATAGAAAACACAAAAAGTGCTGG
>NZ_JAIWOI010000300.1 GCF_020217005.1 Rheinheimera sp.
GAGCTTAGCTTGAGACCATGTAAAGTTAAATTAGATGTATCCTTTGGTATCTATAGCTTTTATCTATGGACTTTAGACAATTAAATTATTTTATTGCTGTTTATGAGTCAGGCTCTGTGAGCGCTGGCGCGCGACGGCTGGGTATTAGCCAACCCACGTTATCTGCCGCAATGATTCAACTTGAAACTCAACTACAGGTTTGTTTATTCAGGCGTATTCCTAAAGGAGTAGTTGCTTCAGAAGACGCTGAGCGTCTTTATGGGCATGCCTGTAATTTATTAAATCAACTACAAGCCGTACAAAATACATTTTCACCTGCGCCAGAAAGGGTGCAGTTCAAATTGGGATTGGTAAAGGCGCTTGGAGTTGAACGAATGAGCCAGCTGTTAAAGGATTTTCAACAGCAGGCAGCGAATCTTTCAGTACAACTAGAATTGGTACTTGTAGAGCCAGATGATCCCTGTGATGCAAGAATTATCAACATTAAACATTTGCGTGCAGGGGAAGATTTTACACCTCTTTGGAAAGATCTATATCAATTAGCACTGCCATCCCAACATCCTTTGGTGTTAAAACCTCAGTTAACATTAAGTGATTTCCATAAGTTACCCATGATTAAACGCACCCCCTGCGAAGCCTGGTCTGTTTTATATCCGCAATTGTTGAGGCAAGGTATCAAGCCTGACATTCGTGCAGATATTCATACCATAGAGTATGCGGTTGGATTGGTAACAGCCGGAGTTGGAGCTGCTCTCGTTCCTAACTTTGACGCATTTACTCAGCGTACTGATATTGTTTTGAAAAGCTTTAATGAGCTGACGCTCCCCAGGGAGTTGGGGTTAGCGAGCCCACGCTTAAGCTGCAGTCCACTGTTAAATTGTTTACGACAGTTATGCAAACAGATTGGTGAATAGTTCTAGTTGTTGAACTCTTTGTCTGATACGACTTAATGCTTACCTTTTGGAGGTATAACCCCATTGGGTAAGATATTTTTTCTCTTTAGAATGTTAATGTTGTCCGCTTTTCTACGGCTTTCACTCTTTAACGGTAAATTGAGCCACCAAAAGAGAATTTGGGAAATCGATAATGAAGACTACACCCCGGCACAAAAATTCAGATGACTCTGTATTATCAAGGTATGAAAATATTATTCAGAGTATGGAGCAGAGTGTTGCAAGCAATAGCGAAAATTACCGGGCCTGGTGCGTTACTGTCGTAGCTGCGATTTTGCTCGGTGCAGTTTACAACAATCAACTAACTTATACTTTTGTTGCAGTCCTGCCTGTTTTTTTAAGCGCTTTAATGGATGGTTACTATGTTGCACTGAGAGTGATACTTAAGCAGTACCAGAAATCCAGAGCAACTCCTGATGAGTGGGAGCTCAAAGATGTTGCCAATGAGCTAAGTAGTGCCATGTCCAGGGTCAAAATTCTGCAACTAGACAATTTGGCGGCACCCGCAATAAGACGATTTTATTCCCCAATACTCGTACTTCTGGTGCTCTGTCAGATAACAGCTTTCTTTAATGGTGAATGAGACAGCTGGGTTATTACGCTTTACAGCCTGAATTAACACCTTTTAAAAACATGGTTTCCATACTACAGAGTATTTCGGATTCTGCTATCCGACCGACTCGTGCTGAATTTATGAGAGCCAGCAACATACCGATAAATACCTCACTCATGGCGGCTGCACTTACGTCGTTGCGGAGCGAGCCTTCGAATTTTCCTCTCAGAAAAAAACGATCAATTTTAGTTTGAAATTCTTGCCAAGAGGCTTTTCGGGTGCTCAACACTTCTTCATTTAATTCGAATCTGTGCGTTAGAAAAATAAGGAGCTCTTTATTTCTCAATAAACCCTCAGTAAGAGATTTAAAAGATTCGTGTATTACTCCGGAATCCAGATGTGCTACTTCAATAGTCATATTGAGTTGCTCTAAAGATCTGCTATACAGCAGTTCAATTAAATTATCCCGGTCTGAGCAAAAACCACACAAAATGGCTTCGCTAACACCAGTTGACTTAGCAAGTTCCTGCAGTGAGGAGAAAGGTTTATCAACCAGCGCTGATGCAGTTGCATGCAGAAGTTGATCGGGCAAGCTACCGCAGCTTGATACCGCGGATAAGAGTACATGTTTCATGTTTGCCTCACAGTCAACATCTGTTTGGGAAGTGAGGCTCTGCTTATGTATTCAGAATACATGGTCATTTCGGCCCCAGCACTAGGGGTAAGAATAATGAAAGTAAATAAAAAAAGTGGTCTCTCAAGGTGGTAGGTTTTAAGTATATAAGGGGTATTTGAAGGTCATATTGAAGCAGGCTAGAGCCCGGTATAAATTCAGGCTTCTTTGTCATAACATAACTTAAAGTCTTAAGTTTCAGACTGTCCGGTATACGTTTTTGCAAAAAATCAGCTATAGATTAATCAACTCTCATCCAGTTATCTTCTGTGAGTGAGTTGGTTTTAATTTAGTTAAAATTCTGGTCTTACTATTCAGACCCTCCGGTAATACACTTTTTAAGTCATTTAAAAAATAGTCTCGTTCAGGCAGCATCATTTTGTGCTTGGTAAAGCATGGCTATAAGCAGAAAAAAATAAGGGAAAAGTGCTGAAATTAAGGTCTGAATAGTCAGACCTGCTTGAATTTAACATCGGCAAAAATTAATCAATACAGGACTTTTCTTTATCTGAAGTGAAAATAAAGTTCTGTGGCGGCAAGAGATGGTTTTCGTTCTGATTGTCAAATTTTTACTGGCAGAGTTGAGCTGAATCTGAATATTCAGACCGCAATGAGAGGCTTGGTCAAGTTCCCTCCTCATTTTCAGCAAAGTGTTAAAATTATGGTCTGAATTTTCAGACCAAGCCTGATCAAAACAATCTTAACTTGTGACCCTCGGCATGCTTTTTGGCCACCTGTGTCCATGGTCACCGCGTTAATAGATCTTGGTTGATGTCCGGCTTATTGGGGTACTGACATCATTTAAAAACAGTTAGTTACCACTTTCGTCTTTCAAGGTTATGGCCACGTTTGAAAGTGGTCACGGCCTGTCACGCCGGGGGTCGCGGGTTCGAGTCCCGTCCGCTCCGCCATTTTACTGAGTCACAAATTCAGTAAACAAAACAACCAGCCTTGAGCTGGTTTTTTTACATCCATAAACTCCCTGTTTTCCGGTTTTTACTGCTCAGATTTTTTTGATACAGGGCAGGAGCTAATGCCTAATAAGCTGTAGAGAGGGCAAACGCCTATGATGCCTGTAAACAGAGATATTAATCCGAGCCAACCCCAAACACCAATAATCCCTGCTGCAGCTAAGCTAAGTAAGATAGAGCCAAGGCTTAGTCTGGCTATTTTATCCAGCCTACCCAGATTTTTTTGCATCAGTATTCTCCTTAGTGATCGGATAAAAACACAGCACATCAATTAATTCAGCCTTATCTAATCTAGTGAGCTCTGGAAAATGAAGTTTGACTTGCATCAAAGAAAATAGTGAATCATTAAATTTAATTAGATTTATCTAATTTATTTATTTCCTTTTGGTCTATGCTTATACTAAATTGGAATTTATCGGCCAAAGGCAAATTTGACAGTGCTGTATGCAATGCTGGTCTTTTGTCGATTCAACTGTATTTAGCAATAAGGTAGCCGTGAGCTACCAGAGGAGTAAGGCATGAGTGAGTTTCAGGTTCAGGCTTTTCTGGATAATGATAGTGAAACCTTTAGCTATGTGGTATCGGACAACGCAACAAAGCAGGCTGTGGTGATAGATCCGGTATTGGATTTTGATTACAAATCAGGACGCACATCCACAGCTAGTGCGGAAAAAATCCTGGCTTACATCCAGAAAAATCAGCTGATGGTGTTATGGGTCCTTGAGACTCATGCCCATGCTGATCATTTATCTGCCGCACCATTTTTCAAACAGCAGTTGGCTGCCCAAATTGGTATTGGAGCTCAGATCAAACAGGTGCAGAGTATTTTTAAAGAAGTCTTTAACCTGGAAAAAGAGTTTTTGCCGAATGGAGCACAATTTGATCGTTTATTCGAAGATGGTGACCTGTTGCAATTGGGGGCAATGCAAATAAGAGTGATGCATACTCCTGGTCATACACCTGCAGATGTAACTTATCTAATCAACGAAAAAGCTGCTTTTGTCGGCGACACTTTATTTATGCCCGATGTAGGTACTGCACGCTGTGACTTCCCGGGCGGTAAGGCTGCCACCTTATTCGATTCAATTCAAAAGTTACTGGGGCTGGCCGAGACCACGGAAATTTATGTCTGTCACGATTATCCTACTCAGGGACGTCACCACCAATACCTGACCACTGTGGGCGAACAAAAGCAGCGCAATATTCATGTGCATAACGGTGTTACAGCCGCCGAATTTGTTGCGCGACGCGAGAGCCGTGATGCGACTTTAGATATGCCCAGGCTAATTTTACCTTCGATTCAAATCAATATCAGAGCAGGACATATGCCTCCGGCAGATGAGACAGGCAAAGTTTATTTAAAAATTCCACTGAATCAACTCTGATTTTAGGCTGTGAAGCGGAGGTGTTTATGATCATTCAGGCGGTAATTGGTGCTGTGCTGATAGGAATAAGTCTGGGTATTTTTGGCTCAGGTGGCTCTATTCTGACTGTACCTGTACTGATGTATCTGGTTGAAATGCCAGTCACTATGGCCATAGCCTCATCTTTGTTGATAGTGGCTTGTATCAGCGTGTTTGGCAGCATTCCAAATATCATTCATAAGCAAGTATCCTGGCCCCATGTGCTGTTATTTGGTGTGCCTGGAATGGCTGGTACTTATGCCGGAGCATGGCTGGGTACTCTTGTCAGCAGTGTGATTCAGCTCGCTGTTTTTGTGCTGCTGATGTTGGTCGCAGCAGTTATGATGTGGCGTGACAACAGGTCGAAACTGGGACAAGGCCAGCTCCATAAACCTAAGGTGGTACTTGATGGCATTATTGTTGGCATTATCACGGGCTTTGTTGGTGTAGGTGGAGGTTTTTTGATAGTCCCGGCTTTGGTTTTATTAGGTGGTGTTGCTATCAGTCTGGCAGTAGGAACCAGCTTGCTCATTATCGCAATGAAATCTTTTGTTGGTTTTGCCAAATATTATGCAGTGCTTACAGCCCAACAATTTACCTTTGACTGGATGGTAATTGCCATCATGGTTGCCGGGGGGGTGATCGGCAGCTTGTTAGGCCAGTGGCTGGGGCAAAAACTGCCTAAAGAGAAGCTACAAAAAGCCTTTGCGGTGTTTTTAGCAGTGATGGCCTCTGTAGTCCTGACCCAATCCGTTTTATAAGTAGTGGAGAATATCCTATGAAAAGTTCGCAACAATTGGTCAATGAGGCAAAAAGCAGGATTACAGAAGTAACGGTGCAGGATTTAGCTTCTGCCTTGCAGAATCATCAATGCATTCTGATCGATGTGCGTGAAGCAGATGAATTTGCAACTGGCCATATCGATCGCGCCGTCAACTATCCCAGAGGTGTATTAGAAATGCGGATCCATCAGCATCCTGCAGTGGCTTCACATTGTGATGCAACAACAGCACTGGAGCTGTTAGCCGCTAAACCTATTTATCTGATCTGTCGCTCTGGTGCCCGCTCGGCTCTTGCTGCAGATGCACTGCAAAACATGGGCTTTAGCGCTATCTATTCTGTGGCAGGAGGTTTTCAGGCCTGGCTTGATGCAGGTTATCCTTTTGAACCAAAGGCTTAGCTGGCTTGGCTAGGCGAGCAGGTTTGTATCTGATAACGTGTTTCTGATTTTTAGATCGATCTGATACTAAGCACAGATCAACCTCTGTTGGGGCTAGTTATGATTAAAACTGCTGTTATCGGCTATGGCTTATCCGCTAAAACTTTTCACTTGCCTTTTATCAAGCGCCAGGCTGAGCTTGACTTAAGGGCTATAAGTAGCAGTCAGCCAGAACTTCAACTGGATTATCCTGATATTCAGCATTTTCAGCATGGAGACGAGCTGATCCGTAAGTCGGATGCTGAACTTGTAGTGATCACTTCTCCCAATGACAGTCATTATCCTCTGGCAAAACAAGCTTTGCTGTGTGGAAAACATGTGTTGGTGGAAAAACCTTTTGTGTTGACCGAGGCGCAAGGCAAAGAACTGTATGCGCTGGCGAACTCACAGCAAAGGCAGTTGATTGTTTACCATAATCGAAGATTTGATGGAGATTTTCTAACCTTAAAGCAATTATTACGGTCTGGAGACTTGGGGACCATCCGTTACTTTGAGTCACATTTTGACCGTTTCCGGCCAGTACCACGATCACGCTGGCGTGAGCAACAAGGAGCAGGTAGTGGTATTTTGTATGACTTGGGCCCGCACCTTATTGACCAGGCCATTGCGTTGTTTGGTGCCCCTGAAGCATTGACGGCGCGCTGCCGAGCCTTAAGGCAGGGCAGTGAGACTGTAGATTATTTTCACTTGATGCTGCATTACGGCGATAAAGAAGTAGTACTGCATTCCAGTCCTTTTTGTGCCTTGCCTACCACTCGTTTTATATTGCAAGGCGATTTGGGTTCTTATCATAAAACAGGCTTAGATCCGCAGGAAGATGCGCTTAGGGCAGGGCAAATACCTGAGGGGGCAAATTGGGGGCAGGAACCTGAAACTATGTATGGGGTGCTGGCGAAAGCCGATGGGGTAGAGACTTATCCAAGCGTAGCAGGCAACTATCAACAGTTTTATCAAGAAGTAGTGCAGGCACTGACCATAGGTAAAAGCAATCTGGTTAGTGCTGGCGAAGCTCTGTTAACTATAAAATTGATTGAATTGGCACTACAAAGTCAGCAGCAGGGTACAACCGTGCTGCTCAGTTGAGGTCTTGTCCAAACTTATTTCTGGGCCGCTGGCTGAAGTGTAAAGCTTTGCCAGTGGAAGCCGCCTTGCTCAGCCTGAAACTTCAGCTGATTGTTGCCCTGTTGCAGATAAACTTGTCCCAAATTTGCTGATTGCCAACTGGTGTCCGTTTTTGTTATTGGCAAATCGACACTGCCCTGGTGTTGTTGATTCACTGTTACACTGAGTTTTGCTCCGTCTTGGAGTGTTGCATACTGAACAGACAATCGATAAACGCCGGATTGTGCGACCCTGAGGCTGTACTGCCACCACTCAGTTTTATCAATATGGCTGATATAGAGCCGATCTTTTGTATCTTTGGTGATATCGACACCATCATTGCGATACAACATACCTTCATTCCATTGTCGCCTTTCTTTACCGGTACTGACATGATAGTTGGCCGATTCCGTATCAAAATAGGCATGATGTAACGGCCCAACATCGTAATCTACAGCTTGTACAGTTAAAGCCTGTTGTGGTGCCAGCCGAAGTGATCGGTAAGCTCTGGTAGCATTGCTGTGCGGCTGTCTTAGCATGGCTTCGGCTACATCGTCATGCTTGATGGTATTGTTGTAATGAATATCCACTGTAGCCAATCGCATCAACGCTTTATAAGCTTGCTCTGGTGTGGGTTTCTCTGCATTACCTTGGAGGTAAGCCACCAGTTTCAGGTAATCAGCATTGGCATTAATTTGTTGCGGGTTATTCAGGCGGATTTTTTTCAGTGGCCAGAAGGCCCAGCCAATGCCTTGTTGTTCAACCATGGCTATCGCATCTCTGAACCATTGGTTCGAGTTCTCACCTGATTCACCCAGCCACAGCGGCATCTGATATTTGTTACTCAGCGCCAAAGGCTCTGCAATACTTTGCGGGCTGTTTTCCGACCAGTATTTATGGAAACTCAACACCATATTGTGATCCCATTGTGGCAGCACTCCTTTGTAGTTATTGCCCCAGCAGTTGCCTTCAATAATGATCATATGCTTTTGATCAACTTCACGAATGGCATTGGTGATTTGCACCAGCAACTGGCGCAGAGGTTTATTTTGTTGCTCCTGACAGCCGTTATTATCTTTACTGTCGCTAAAACCCCAGTTAGGCTCGTTAATCAAATCGTAGCCGCCAATCCAGGGTTCATCTTTGTAACGCTCAGCCAGCTTCTTCCACAGTGCTATAGTCTTTTGCTGATTAGCGACGCTGTCCCACAAGGATGCTTTGGTTGGGTCTCTGTCCGAAATAGCCAAATCATTACCCTGACCACCAGGTGCCGCATGTAGATCCAAAATGACATACATTTTATTGGCTTTGGCCCAGGTCAGTAGCTGGTCTGTCAGAGCAAAACCTGGTTCAAGCCAGGTGTTTTGTCCAGCCACAGGTTCCTGTTCTACTGGCAAGGTATATAAGTTAAAGTGCATCGGCAGTCGCACCGAGTTATAGCCTAAAGCGGCCATTGCATCTATGTCGGCTTTGGTGGTGTGATTAGCCAGCCAGGCCTGATAAAACTCAGTTGTTTTTTCCTCGCCAATTAAGTCGACAAAAGCCTGACGGATTCTATGCTGCTGGCCCAACTTTGGTAGTTCCAGCATATATCCCTCCTGCAACATCCAACCGCCTAACCCTATGCCCCGCAGCAGAACTGGATCACCTTTAGCATCAACTATTTGTTGCCCTTGGGCTTGTAAAAAGCCTTCTGACTGCAGACTAAAACTGCAGAGACTCAGGCAAAACAAGCTGGATAAGAAAAACATGGGTCCCGACATAAATAGTCCTTTTGGCCACTTTGTTGTATGGTGCAGAGTGACAGGGCGCGGCAAATGAAAGCGCTTTACTCTGGGCGTTTTTTCACCACCATACCATCGTCATTATTTTTGTCAAAAGCCGGATTTATTAAAAAGGTCAGCTATGTCAGAGCTTTTATGCAGTACTAAAACCAGAACTATAGCTGCTCTGGTGATATGGATTTTTAGCCCCCCGATTCTGGCTGCAGAGGTATTCTTTGCCCCAATGGCGTTGCAGGATCAATTACAGGTGGCAACACCGACAGAAAAAGGTCTGGACGAAAAGTCGTTACGACCCTTGAGAGTGTTACTGGACACACAACAACCTGAGACAGGCTTACTGCAACTACATAGTCTGCTGCTGTACAAATCCGGCGCTTTAGTGTTGGAACATTATCAGCAGGGAAATAACGACTGGATCAACTTTGAACAGGGTGTAAAGCTGATCAAAGGCCAACAGGACTTTGTCTGGACAGTGAATACACCTCATTATGTGGCTTCGGTGACAAAAGCTGTCACTGCGACTTTAACCGGTATAGCCCTCAAACAAACAGCCTTGACACTGGATAGCACTTTGGCGCAGTTGTTACCTGATCATCCGGTGATCAAAACTGACCCTGTGAAAGCCTCTGTTAGTGTGCATCAGTTGTTGTCAATGCAGGCAGGTTTTGTCTGGGACGAATGGACAGCAGATGATTTAGTTAAATTATGGCAGCAGCCGGATTTTGCCGATTACCTGTTGCAAAAGCCCAATACTGGTCCGGGGAAAAGCTGGGCTTATAACAGTGCGTTACCTAATCTGCTGCTGAGGTTGTTGCAGATGCAATTAAAACAGCCTGTTCAACATTGGGCTAAACAACAGCTTTTTGATAAATTAGGTTTTTTGCATTATCGCTGGGATACACAACCAGATGGTATAGCGGAAGGCTCTGCCCGGTTGTGGCTGCGGCCCCGAGATATGCTCAAACTAGGTATTTTGTATTTGCAGCAAGGCCAATGGCAAGGTGAACAACTGTTACCCTTGGGCTGGGTGCAACAAATGACTAGTCGGCAGGTGACAAGTCCGTCTGGTGAGTACGGTTATTATTTCTGGTTACGGCAGCTGGACGGGGTTGCTTATTACACAGCTGAAGGAGATGGTGGCCAGTATATTGCGGTTTTTCCTACTCTGGATATGGTGCTGGTGCTGACTCAGGGCAATTATTTACAATGGCCAGTCTACAAAAATCAGGCGGATCGGATCATCAGGTACCTGATCCATAGCGTCAAACCCACTACAGCCTTGTAGCTGGGGCCGTTACTCGCTGAAGCTGGCCAGACAGGCTTTGTTACGGCCTTCGGCTTTC
>NZ_JAIWOI010000301.1 GCF_020217005.1 Rheinheimera sp.
TGAATCCTGGTGTGGCAGTGGCTATTCAGGGCCCGGCTTTGGACAGGTTCTGTGCTGCAGCTTCTGCTGCTTTAGCCAAAGTACCAGCTGGTGTCATGCTAAACGAAGGTATAGCGGCGGCTTATCAAAAGGGGACAGCGCATTTGGCCGCTCAATCCGGTGTTGAGCTGGTTGGCTGTGGTGAAGCTGTGGGCGATAAAGCCGGCTTCTGCACTCAGGCTCAGCTCTTTAAAGTCACAGCCGAAGCCTTTTTAGCCAATCCACATTTGCAGGAAGAAGTCTTTGGTCATGTCTCAGTGTTGGTGAGCTGTGCCGACCAGGCACAATTACTGGCCGTAGTGCGGACTTTAAAAGGTCAACTGACTGGTACTTTACAGGCCACAGCAGCAGAACTTGCCACTCAGGCCGAACTTATCAGCCTGCTACGACAAAAAGTAGGCCGTCTGGTAGTGAATAACTTCCCGACTGGTGTGGAAGTTTGTGATGCCATGATGCATGGCGGGCCTTTCCCTGCAGCCACTGATGCCCGTTTTACTTCGGTAGGCACGGCCTCGATCGCCCGTTTTGTCCGTCCTATTTGTTTCCAGAATTACCCGGCAGACTTGTTGCCACCAGAGCTGCAAAATGCCAATCCATGGTCCTTACCACGTTTAGTCAACGGGGTAAAAACCAGCGCAGCGGTTGAGTCTTAAGATGGGCTTTGTCGTCAGCACCGAAACTCTGCAGGTCGCCGCCTTAAAGCGGCCCTTGCAGCTGATTAAACTTACCAATCCAGCTGGATTAACAGTGACCTTAAGTAATTTGGGCGCAGGCTTATGGTCGGTGCTGATGCCAACGTCAGACTCCACTGAAAAAACAGAGCTTTTGCAAAATTATCAGGACCCGGGCCAATTCGCCCGCAATCCTTATTATTTTGCTGTGACCATAGGCCGGGTCGCAAACCGCATTGGTGCTGCCGCTTATATGCAGCAAGGCCAGGTGATTTCGTTATTAGCCAATGAAGGGCCGAATCAATTGCATGGTGGCCCTGATGGGTTAGGCAGTCGCTTCTGGGATTTTGATATTGACCAGCAGAAAGACAGAGTCAGTGTCACTTTTCGTATCACCAGCTTAGAGGGCGATCAAGGTTTCCCAGGGCAGTTGGATGTGCAGCTGCGTTACAGTTTGCTGGCCCACCATGAGCTAGTGCTGGAATACAGTGCTGTGTCGGATAAAGATACTCCGGTCAGTCTGACCAATCATGCCTACTGGGCTATAGGTGGTGTAGGTCAAGGCACTGTGCTGGAACAGCAATTACACCTGGATGCCGATTTTATTCTGCAACTGGATAAACAACTGGTACCCACAGGCGAGTTAGTTCCAGTAACAGGTGTTTTTGATTTTAAAGCGGGCAAAACTATAGGTCAGGATATTGGCCAGCTCGAGAATGGCTACGACCACTATTTTGTGCTGAACGAGGGCCGGGATCTGAATAGGCCAGCAGCTTTAGTACGGGATCCTGTGTCAGGCCGTTTTTTGCAGTTATTTACCGACCAGCCAGGCATTCAGTTTTACAGTGGTAATTTTCTTGATGGCAGCATAGTGGGGAATCAGGGCGTTGCCATAGAGAAATATGCGGCTTTATGTCTGGAGCCTCATGGTTATCCAAATGCTGTAAATAAACCCAATTTTCCAACGGCTTTACTTAAAGCCGGCCAGTTGTATCGGCAAAGCAGCCGTTTTGTTCTGGGGTATAGCGAGAAGGCGAAGTTTTAAACAAAATTCAATCAACACATCGCAGGTCCGCCTTTAAAAAAACACCATAAGGGCCTGTTTGACAAGGGGAGTCGACCTATGAAAATCAAATCCATAGTTGCAGGTTTGAGCCTGTGTTTTATCTGTCACAGCAGTTTCGCCACTACTATAGGTTTTGCTCAGGTAGGGTCAGAAAGCGGCTGGCGTACCAGTTTTTCCGAGTCAGTCAAAGCTGAGGCGAAAAAACGCGGCATCGACCTGAAGTTTTCTGACGCTCAGCAAAAGCAGGAAAATCAAATCAAAGCGGTGCGTAGTTTTATCGCTCAGGGGGTAGACGCCATTATCATTGCCCCTGTAGTGGAAACCGGTTGGACCCCAGTGCTGAAAGAAGCCAAACGTGCCCGCATTCCTGTGGTAATAGTAGACCGTAACGTGCAGGTACAGGATGAGTCGTTATTTGTGACCCGCATTGCCTCTGACTTTGTTGAAGAAGGCCGAAAGGCGGCCGGCTGGCTGTTGAGCCAACCCCAGGCCCAGCAGCAATGCAACATCATCGAGTTACAAGGCACAGTAGGAGCTACGGCCGCCATAGACAGAGCCAAAGGTTTTAACGAAGTGCTGGCAAAACACCCACAAGCTAAAATTGTCCGCAGTCAAACCGCAGAATTTACCCGCGCCAAAGGCAAAGAAGTGATGGAGTCGCTGTTAAAAGCAGAGCAGGGTGGCAAAGACATTTGTGCACTCTGGGCTCATAACGACGAAATGGCTTTAGGCGCTATTCAGGCCATTAAAGAAGCCGGACTGAAACCGGGCAAAGACCTGCTGGTGGTCTCGGTAGACGGTGTGCCGGATTATTTCAAAGCTATGGCGGACGGCGATGCCAATGCCACAGTAGAGCTGAATCCACATTTAGGTGGCCCGGCCTTTGATGTGATTGACGCCTACCTGAAAGGGAAAAAAGACACAGCCAAATTGATCAGCACCACAGGAGAATTATTCCTGCAGGATACGGCTGCCGCTGAGTATGAAAAAAGACGCCTGAACTAATTCATTTTGTAACACCAGCCTCAGTGGCTGGTTTTCAGGAGGTCCTGATGTCTGAGCGGAACAACACTACATCACAACCCGTGCTGCAATTGCGGCAGATTGATAAACACTTCCCCGGTGTAAAAGCATTGCAGCAAGCCCAGCTGAGTTTATATGCCGGTGAAGTGCATGCTTTATTAGGTGAAAATGGTGCCGGTAAATCCACTTTAGTCAAAGTGATGACAGGTGTGCTGCAAAAAGACGGCGGCGAGATGCTGTTGGATTCAACAGCTCAAAGTTTTGCTACGCCCAAAGACGCACAGCAAGCTGGCATCAGCACTGTGTATCAGGAAGTGAATTTACTGCCGAATTTATCTGTAGCCCATAACCTGTTTTTAGGTTCAGAACCTAAGCGTTTTGGCCTGATAGATAAAAAAGCTATGGCAGAGCAGGCTCGGCAATTATTAAGCAGTTTTGGCCTTAGTATTGATGTCACAGCGCCTTTATCTGAGTTCTCAGTCGCAGTGCAGCAACTGGTGGCTATAGCCAGAGGCATAGCGCCAAAACGCGGTGCTGCTTGCACCAAAGTGCTGGTGCTGGATGAACCCACCGCCAGTCTGGATGCCGACGAAGTCCAAAATTTATTTCAGGTGCTGCGCCAGTTGAAACAACAAGGTGTGGCCATAGTTTTTATCACCCACTTTTTGGATCAGGTCTATCAGATCAGTGACCGCATTACGGTCATGCGTAACGGCTGTTTTGTCGGTGAATACCAGACGGCCAGCTTAAATAAAGCTGAACTTATTGCCGCTATGCTGGGTAAAGAACTGAGTCAGCAGCGCCATCAGGCTCCTTGTGTCGCTGTGGAGCAGGCTGACGCTATTTTATCCGCACGGCAGCTATGCTCTGGTCAGTCGGTACAGCAGCTGGATCTGGTGCTGCCTCAAGGCCAGGCTGTAGGTTTAGCCGGGTTATTGGGGTCTGGCCGTACTGAAATTTGCCGTCTGTTGTTTGGCTTAGATAAGGCCGATAGCGGCTTGTTAAGTTTTGCAGGGCAAGAAGTGAAGCTGACGGACCCGGCACAAGCCATAGCTTTGGGTATAGCGCTTTGCCCTGAGGACAGAAAAACCGAAGGTATGATTGCGCCTTTATCCATCCGCGAAAACATCAGCCTTGCACTGCAGGCCAAACAAGGCTGGTGGCGACTGATTTCAAAAAAGAAACAGCAGCAACTGGCTGATTTTTATATTGATAAGTTACAAATAGCCACACCGGACGCCGACAAAGCTATAGGCCAATTGAGTGGCGGTAATCAGCAAAAAGTGATTCTGGCACGCTGGCTGGCCGTAGAGCCGAAGCTGCTGTTACTGGACGAGCCAACCCGCGGCATCGACATTGGCGCTCATGCTGAAATACTGCAGCTGATCCGTCAGCTTTGTCAGCAGGGGATGTCTTTATTGGTTACGTCATCCGAGTTGGAAGAACTCACCGCCTTTTCCAGCAAGATTGTGGTGATGCGTGACCGCAAAAAAGTAGCAGAACTCAGCGGTGAGGATCTGAATCCGGATCGCATTATGGCTGCTATAGCGGGAGCCAGCGTATGACGACCGAAGGAGTAATTTTGAACTCAAGCCAACCTGAACAGCAAAACGCCGGGCAATCCAATGCAGAGCAACTCAAGGCCGCCCGTCAGGCGCGGTATAGCCCGGGTCAGTCGGCGCATAAATTCAGCCTTTATCTGTATCCTTTGCTCGCTTTAGCTTTGTTATTGCTGGTGAATTTGCTGTTGGATCCGCAGTTTTTTTCACTGCAATGGCAGGACGGCCGCTTGTATGGGCCTTTAATTGATATTGTAAACCGTAGTGCGCCTGTGGCTTTGCTGGCCATAGGCATGAGTTTAGTGATAGCCACAGGTGGCATTGACTTGTCAGTTGGTGCTGTGATGGCCATTTGCGGCGCAGTGTGCGCTAACTTATTGCTGCTTGGGGATTGGTCTATTCCTGCTGTAATAGGCCTGGCTGTGCTGACGGGTTTGGCCTGCGGCCTGGTGAATGGCGTGATGGTTAGTTATCTCGGCATTCAGCCCATAGTGGCAACCCTGGTGCTGATGGTGGCTGGTCGTGGTGTGGCGCAGCTATTAAATCAAGGGCAGATCGTCACTTTCCAAAACCCTGACTTTGCCGCTTTAGGTTCAGGCGATTTTTTAGGCTTGCCTGTGCCTGTCTGGTTGGTGCTGCTGGCACTTTTGGTGATGCAGCTACTGTTACGACGCACAGCCTTAGGTTTGTTTATTGAGGCGGTTGGCTGTAACGCCAAAGCCAGTCGTTACCTGGGGATTGATGACAAAGGGATCAAGTTAAGTGTGTACCTACTTACTGGCTGCTGCGCTGCATTGGCCGGCATTGTAGCGACAGCGGATATTCAAGGCTCAGACGCTAATAACGCAGGATTATGGTTGGAACTGGATGCTATTTTAGCCGTAGTGATAGGAGGTGCCGCTTTAACGGGCGGTCGTTTTTCGCTGCCTCGTGCTGTGATCGGAGTACTGATTATTCAGGCTTTAAGCACCACTATAGTGGTCAGTGGTTTGCCAGCGAAATTTAATTTATTAATCAAAGCCTTAGTTATCTTGCTTGTGCTGATGTTGCAGTCGGAATTGTTTCGCAACCAGTTAAAAGCTTTGTTTAGCTTTGGCAAAGCGCATGGAGGTAAAGCCTGATGTCCCGCACTTATTTACCTTTGTGGATCACTTTCGCCCTGGTGTTGTTGATGTTTGCTGCTGGTGCCAGCCAGTTTGATGGTTTTGCCAGTCTGCGAGTGGTTACTAACTTAATCAGTGACAATGCCTTTTTACTGGTCACAGCTTTGGGTATGACCCTGGTGATTTTATCCGGTGGCATTGATCTGTCCGTCGGCTCAGTGATTGCCTTAAGCGGCGTGGCGGCAGCCTTACTGATAGGGCCTTATCAATGGCACCCACTACTGGCTTTTGCGCTGATATTGCCTTGTGCAGCGCTATTTGGTGCTGCTATGGGCGCTTTAATTCAGTACTACCAGCTACAGCCCTTTATTGTCACTTTGGCTGGTATGTTTTTGGCCCGGGGTATGGCAACTCTGTTGAGTGAAGAGTCTGTGGCTATTGAACATCCGTTTTATGATGCTGTGGCCGAGTTTGGCCTGGAACTGCCGGATGGAGGCTGGCTGGGCGCCACTTCTTTACTGACCATAGCGCTGGTGCTGTTGATGTTGGTACTTACTCACTACAGTCGCTTTGGCTCTTATGTCTATGCCTTAGGCGGCAATAGCCAGTCCGCTCAGTTGATGGGGGTTCCTGTCGCCCGCACGACCATTTTGCTGTACGCCTCAAGCAGTATGCTGGCAGCTATGGCCGGTATTATTTTTAGTTTTTATACCTACTCAGGTTATGCGCTTGCTGCTGTAGGTGTGGAGCTGGATGCCATAGCTGCTGTGGTGATAGGCGGCACCTTACTGACAGGGGGCAGTGGTTTTATTATGGGCACTGTGCTGGGTGTATTGCTGATGGGCCTTATTCAAACCTATATCAATTTTGACGGCAGCTTAAGCAGTTGGTGGAGCAAAATAGTGATAGGAGCTTTGCTGTTTTTCTTTATCGCTCTGCAGAAATTATTGAGTCATAAATGGCAACACAAAGCAGGGAGCAAAGCATGAGCGAACTGACTTTATTGCACAGCATCCCGCTTAAAAACAAATTAGGTGAAGGTATTGTCTGGCACAGCGCCAGCCAGTCGGTCTGGTGGACTGATATTCATGGCCGCTTTTTATATCAGCTGTTTTGGCCTTCACTGCAGTTAAATACCTATCCGCTACCTGAACGCATCAGCTGTTTTGCCTTACTCAACCCAGTTGATCCAATGCGCTCTGACTATTCTATGCTGGTGGCCTTTGAGTCGGGTTTTGCCTTGTATCAGCCCGAAAGTCAGGGCATCTTTTGGTTAGCTAAACCTGAAGCACATCTGTCCGGTAACAGAATGAACGATGGCCGGATTGACCGTCAGGGCAGGTTTTGGGCTGGCACTATGCGTGAAGTTGATCAAGGGCAAACCGGCACTTTATACCGGCTGGACCAACAAGGTTGTCAGGCGGTGATCGCCAACTTACTCATACCTAACAGTCTGTGTTGGAATAAAAGCAGTAGCCTGATGTATCACGCCGATTCTCCCACTGGAGTGATTTATCGCTATGGCTTTAATCCAGATCAAGGCACAGCTTCACAGCCACAATTCTTTGCCAAAGTACCAGCAGGCGCGGAACCTGATGGTGCTGTGATAGATGCAGAGGATCATCTGCTTTGTGCTTTATGGGGCGGCGCTGCGATAGCCCGTTATTCGCCTGCAGGGCAGCAAACTGCTTTGCATCTTTTACCTGTCAGTCAGCCCACTTGTCTGGCTTTTGGTGGCCCTGATTTAGACCTGTTGTTTGTCACTACAGCCCGCCAGGGCTTAACAGAGGCACAGCTGGCGGCTGAGCCTGATGCAGGAAGTTTATTGATTTATCAGTCACCCTATCAGGGCTTACCAGAGTCTGAACTGGCAGTGCAGGATTGGCTGGCTTTGCAAAAAAACTGGGGGTGGTGATGTTAAAGCTGTTTAGTTATGTGCTGTTAAGCCTGCTCAGTTTGGACTTGCTGGCGCAGAATACAGAGCCTTTGATTAAAAATCGTGCCGATCCCTGGGTGTACAGAGCGGCGGCAGATTCTTACTACTTCACGGCCTCAGTACCAGAATTTGATCGCATAGAGCTTAGGCACAGCTCCAGCATTAAAGGCCTGGCTCAGGCTGCACCCAAAATTATCTGGCGTAAAAAAGACCAAGGCCCAATGAGCGCCAATATATGGGCGCCTGAACTACACAGGATAGACGGAGCCTGGTATATCTACTTCGCTGCAGGTAAGGCGGAAGAACCTTTTCATATCCGCACTTATGTGCTGAAAAACAGTGCTGCTGATCCATTACAAGGCCAGTGGCAGGAACTGGGACCGCTGAATACCGGCTGGGATAGTTTTAACCTGGATGCCACTCATTTTGAGCACCAAGGCCAACATTATCTGGTTTGGGCGCAGCAGGATAAAAAGCGAAGCTACAACAGCGCCTTATGGATAGCCAAAATGCGTAGCGCCACAGAGCTGGAATTACCTGCCACTTTGCTGACAGAACCTGTTTTGGACTGGGAGGTCTTGGGTTATAAGGTCAATGAAGGGCCAGCTGTGCTGATTAAAAACGGCAACGTCTGGCTGGCTTATTCAGCCAGTGCCACCGACCATCGTTACGCTATGGGCTTACTCAGCGCTTCAGCAGATGCAGATTTACTAAACACCGAAAGTTGGAGCAAAGCGCCTAAACCGGTATTTTTCAGCAACGACAGCCTCAAACGTTTTGGCCCCGGCCATAACAGCTTTGTGTTGGCTGAAGATGGCGTCAGCCATTTAATGTTCTATCACGCCCGGGATTACAAAGAAATCCAGGGCAATCCGTTGCAGGACGGCAATAGGCATACGCGAGTCCGGCCTTTGTACTGGACAGAGCAGGGTCAGTTAGACTTTGCTCAGGATAAACCCGACTAAATCAGCGTTCCTTTAAGTACTACTGTTTACGACTTGTAACAATTTTGTTGCAAGGTGTTTTTGTTTTTGTATTAATCTTCTTGATCTTTCATAATTTTTAGCTCGAAAAAAGGCAGGATTAGTATGAAGTTAAAACAGACGGCGCTCGCGCTGCTGCTTGGGCTGGTGTTTAGTTCAGCGCAGGCGACAGAAGCCAAGGATATTCAAAGTTTTACACTTAAAAACGGTATGAAAATTCTGGTGTTGGAAGATGCATCTATTCCCAACGCCAACAGCTATTTATTCTGGAAAGTAGGTTCTCGCAACGAACATCCAGGCATCACCGGCATTTCGCATTTCTTTGAGCATATGATGTTTAACGGCGCGAAAAAGTACGGTCCTAAGATGTTTGACCGCACTATGGAAGCCGCAGGCGGCGCTAATAATGCCTACACTACGGAAGATTTAACTGTGTATACCAATTGGTTTCCGGCTAATGCGCTGGAAACCATCTTTGATTTAGAAGCCGACCGCATAGCTCATCTGGATATCAATGCCAAAATGGTGGAGAGCGAACGGGGTGTGGTTGCCTCTGAGCGTACAACAGGTCTTGAGAATTCCAACTTCCGTACTATTCAAGAAGAGTTAAAAGGTGTGGCGTTTCAGGCGCATCCCTATAGCTGGTCTGTAATTGGCCATGAATCGGATATCAAAGCCTGGACGTTGGACGACTTAAAGCGCTATCACAAAACCTATTACGCGCCAAATAATGCCGTGATGGTGGTAGCCGGTGATGTGAAACTCTCTGAAGTGAAAAAACTGGCGCAGCAGTATATGGAACCCATTCCATCGCAGCCCAAACCTGAAGAAGTGCGTACTGTTGAACCACAACAAAAAGGCGAGCGCCGGGTTTATGTACAAAAAGCCTCAGTAACCAGCCCAAATATTCTGTTAGGTTTTCATATTCCGGCCAGTTCCAGCCCGGATTATTATGCGCTGGATTTATTGAACTCCATTTTAGGTGAAGGCAACAGCTCACGTCTGTACCAGGGTTTAGTGGATAAAGAGCTGGCACTGGATGTGTTTAGCTATTTGCCTATGTCCTTTGACCCGAACCTGTTTTATCTGATGGCTGTTGCTAACCCAGGCGTAAAAGCAACCGATCTGGAAACGGCACTGATCACTGTGATTAATAAAGTCGCCAAAGAAGGCGTGACGCAGGCAGAGCTGGAAAAAGCTAAAAACCAGAAACTGATGCAGTTCTACCGCGAAATGGAAACCATCAATGGCAAGGCCGACATTATCGGCACTTATGAGCTGTATTTTGGCAGTTACCAGAAGTTGTTTGATGCGCCGAAAAATTATCAAAACGTCACCCCAGCTGATATTCAGCGCGTGGCACAAAGTTACCTGAAAAAATCCAACCGCACTGTTGCTGTGCTGGACTCTGCTGAGGATAAAGATCTATGAGCCACTTCACTAAAACTCCAAAAGCTTTGGCGCTGGCGCTATTAAGCTCTTTTGTGTTTGCTTTGCCTGTGATGGCAGAGCAAAGCAAAAGTCAAAGCAGCTTTCAGTTACCAGCCTATGAACAATTTACGCTGAATAATGGTTTAACTGTGTTTTTATTGCCCCAGCATGAGGTGCCTTTAGTCACAGTGCAGGCCACAGTAAGGGCAGGGGCTGTGAATGATGAGATCGCTGGTTTGTCTCAGTTGACCAGTCAGGCGTTGTTATTAGGCGCTGGCGGTAAAAGCAAAGCAGAGATTGAGCAGTTGGTCGACTTTTTAGGCGCCAGTTTAACTAGCGAAGGTTCGATGGAAGGCTCCAGCCTAAGTGCTGATTTTATGGCCAAAGACACAGAGCAAATGCTGACTGTGCTGCACAGCGTGCTGACTCAGCCCAGTTTTGACCAGACGGAGTTTGATAAGTTAAAAGCCCGTCAAATTGCTGCTGTAGCTCAAGCCAAAGAAAGCCCACGTATGGTGATGGAGCAGTACTTTAATAAGTTGGTGTTTGGGAAACACCCTTACGGCAACGCTATTTCAGGCACTGCAGAATCGTTAAAAGGCATCAGTCAGCAGCAAGTGCAGAACTTCCATCAGAGCTATTACCAGCCTGCCAATACCGCCATCAGCGTAGTGGGAGACTTTAAGCCGGCCGCAATGAAGGCCCAGTTAGAAAAACTTTTTGCCGTTTGGAAAAATGGTCAGACTGTAAAACAACCTGATTTAACAGCTGCTTTGCCAAAAGCTGACAAAGCCAAAGTGCTACTGGTGAATAAAGCTGATGCGATAGAAACGACCTTTAGCATAGGTGGTGTGGGCGTGAAACAGGACAATCCGGATTATGTCGGTATCTCAGTGATCAATACTGTACTGGGTGGCCGTTTTACCTCCTGGCTGAATGACGAGCTAAGGGTAAACTCGGGTTTAACTTATGGCGCGCGTTCAGGTTTTGATCGTTATTCAGCCAGCGGCACTTTTAGCATTAGCAGCTTCACCAAAACAGACAGCACCAAAGCCGCAGTGGATTTAGCGCTAAAAACTTATCAGCGTTTATGGGACAAAGGTATAGATCTGGCCACTCTGGATTCGGCCAAAGCCTATGTCAAAGGTCAGTTTCCGCCGCGCTTTGAAACCAATACAGCTTTAGCTGGCTTATTGGGCGATATGTACCTGTATGGTTTTAATCAGGACTTTATCAATAGTTTCCAAAGCAAAGTCGACCAACTGACAGTGGCTGAAAGCAAACGTCTGATCAACAGCTACTTTCCGAAAGACAAACTGCAGTTTGTGCTGATTGGCAAAGCCGAAGCTATTAAGGACATTGCCAAAACTTATGGTGACGTCAAACAGGTTGATATCCAGGCAGCCGGATTCGGTGACTAACACTGTACTGAACTAAAAAACCCGACTCAGGTCGGGTTTTTTAGTTTACTACCAATATTTGTATTACAATAATATTGAATTATTATTAGTCCTGTCTGTATCAGACGAGCCAGCAACATAGCTGGCCTATAGATCCAACACGACAGGGGATTTTATGACAACTTTTACGATAGCTTCAAAAAGAGCGCCACTTTGGCTGGCGCTGAATTTAGTGATAGTTTCAGCTTGTGGTGGTTCAGCAGGTTCTGATACCGCCACTCCACCCATTGCAGTAACTCCGCCGCCTGTAGTGACGCCTCCACCCGTCACTAATGCACCTGTTTTTACCAATGTGGCAGTGCATGACCCTTCAGTGATTAAGGTTGGTGCAGACTTTTATATTTTCGGTTCGCACTTAGCAGCAGCTAAATCTACGGATTTACAAAATTGGACCTTAGTGGCTGATGGCGTGAATACCAACAATAAACTAATGCCGAATGCGGCCACTGAAATCAAAGAAACCTTCGACTGGGCGCAAACGTCGACACTTTGGGCTGCCGATGTGATTGCAATTGGCGGCAAGTTTTATATGTATTACAACGCCTGCAAAGGAGATTCACCGCGCTCGGCTTTGGGCATAGCAGTAGCGGATTCAGTCGAAGGTCCTTACAAAAATCAACAATTGCTGTTGAAGTCGGGTATGTGGGGCGAACCCAGCGCAGACGGTTCAATTTACGATGCCACCATTCATCCGAACGTCGTAGACCCGGATGTATTTTTCGATAAAAACGGCCGCTTATGGATGCTGTATGGCTCCTACTCGGGCGGCTTATTTATTCTGGAGCTGGACAAAAACACTGGCATTCCTTTACCTGATCAAGGTTATGGCAAACACCTGATGGGGGGGAATCACAGCAGAATAGAGGGCGGATACGTGCTGTACAGCCCGGACAGCGACTATTATTACCTCTTTGTATCTTTTGGTGGGTTGGATGCCAATGGCGGTTACAACATACGTGTAGCGCGTTCCAGTAATCCTGAAGGCCCTTATTTTGATGCGCTGGGTAATTCAATGGCTGACGTAAAATCCAGCCCGGCTTTGCCGTTGTTTGATGACGCCAGCATAGCCCCTTATGCGGAAAAATTAATGGGCAACTTTTTGTTTGAACGCCAGAACAACGAAGCCGGTACTGGCATAGGTACAGGTTATGTCTCGCCTGGGCACAACTCAGCCTATTTTGATGAAAGCACTGGAGACTATTTTTTACTCTTTCACACCCGTTTTCCACAGCAGGGCGAACAGCATCAGGTGCGTGTACATCAGATGTTTATCAATAAAAACGGTTGGCCTGTGGTAGCGCCACACCGTTATGCCGCCAGTACAGACAAAATAGTGACAGCAGCGCAGTTAGCGGGCAGCTATAAGCTGATTGAACATGGCAAAGACATTTCTGCTGTTGTGAAAAAACCAATCAATATCAATCTGTTGGCCAATGGAAGTATCAGTGGCGAGAGAATCGGTAGCTGGGTGTATGGAGTCAATCAGCAGATCAGTATTAATCTGGATGGCAGTGGCAGTTATGAAGGTGTGGTATCAAGGCAGTGGCATGAAACGCCAGCCAAATGGACTGTAACTTTTAGCGCCTTATCGGCTGAAGGAAAATCTGTTTGGGGTTCGCAGAACTAAGCAACAATAGAACTGAACTAGCAGAAAAGAAAAAACCCAGCCGAGGCTGGGTTCCAATTTATGGCAGGGGTACAGGGATTCGAACCCCAGAATGGCGGGATCAAAACCCGCTGCCTTACCGCTTGGCTATACCCCTGCAGAACTGTCGTGACTAAAATTGCGTAATGTGATGATTACACTGCCACTTCAATTTAATGGCAGGGGTACAGGGATTCGAACCCCAGAATGGCGGGATCAAAACCCGCTGCCTTACCGCTTGGCTATACCCCTGCAGAAACTGCAGAATTCTTACTTGCTT
>NZ_JAIWOI010000368.1 GCF_020217005.1 Rheinheimera sp.
ATGAATGTTCTCACTTACTTAATTTTTTGTATCACCTCTATGATTTTACTCATATTTTTGTGGGGATACCTCAGGATCTGACCCCATTTTTATTATTGCTTTAGGGAGACTTTTTCCAGCACAGCGCTGGTCTGCTTTAAACCAGCTTCTGTAGCGCCACCTATGACATAAACAGCATCATTCAATGTAACGGCCCCTAAGCCATGGCGCGGCACCGGCATTTCGCCTTGTTGCTGCCAGTTATTATCTTCAGGCGAATAAGACCACACCTTAGTGAACACACCTCCGCCCTGCTGAAAAAACTCACCACCAAAGAGTAAAATTTGCTGCTGCAGCGCTGCGGCCGCTAACCCGGCCTGAGCCTGGGGCATAGCTTTTTGAGTCAGCCAAAGTTGGCTTTTTTCGTCAAAGCTATACACCTGGTCGGAATTGCTCCCTTTCACCTGCCGCCCGCCAAACAGATAACCACGTCCCTTCAGCTGCAGACCTGCAGCACTGTTTTTTGCTTCTGGCAAAGCTGCAGCTTCTGTTGTGCTCAGGCTTTTCACATCAAATACCCAATGGATGGCCACATCAGTCTGATCCTGCCACTGTGCATTTGCAGTGGTAGCAGGAGCACGACCTGACACCAGATGTACTTTGTCTGCCCACACCCAGCTTATAGTTTCGCTTAAAGGCGCAGGTAAAGTCGCTACCTTTGTCCAGGCCTGGTGCTGGTCTAAACGCAAGACATCAGCACTGGCGCTCCAGTTGCCGCCCTTGGCCTGAACAAAGCCGCCAAACAAATACAATTGGTCAGCTACAGCCACCAATTGACCATGATGACGCCCTTCTGGCAAAGCGGGGCCAAAACGCCATTGATTTGTAGTTGGATTGTAGATCTGTACCTTAGCTGTCATTTGACCTTCTATCTTTGGTAACTCAGAACTCAGGCCACCGGCCACATAAATTTCGCCCCGAAACACAACCGGGTAAATCTCCTGTACAGGCAACAACAAATCCGCTTTTCTCTGCCACTCCAGACCTGCAGATACAAGCTGAAAACTTAAACAGCTGACTAGTAAACAGATAAACTTCATTTTTTTATTCCCCTCGGAAAAGAAAAAGGCCAGAGGATGTTCCGTCTGGCCTTTTTTGCTATTCGCAGTACTTAGCTTTGCGCGCGCTCTGCGCCATGCATCCAGCGTACTAAAGTACCGGACAAGATCCATAGCACCACAGCAAATACCACCAGTGCCACAGCTATACCACCAAACACAACCAGTAAACCAGCGTGTGCGGCCTGTACACCAAAGGATGCGGCAAATTCAACCACTGCCGGGTTATCGCCCGCCGTGTCTGAATAAGCACCAACAAAACCTGCCAGATAATGAGCCACCGCAGGCATCAGGAACCAGACACCCATAATAAGGGACGCCAGTTTGACCGGAGCCAATTTAGTCATTAATGACAAACCTACA
This sequence comes from Rheinheimera sp., assembly GCF_020217005.1. Taxonomy (GTDB): domain Bacteria; phylum Pseudomonadota; class Gammaproteobacteria; order Enterobacterales; family Alteromonadaceae; genus Pararheinheimera. Next base: position 1,461 of record NZ_JAIWOI010000368.1, read on the forward strand.
GGAGAAATACAGAGCTCACCTAAGGTATGGAATAAGAAAGCCAAAGTTAACCACATCATGCTGGATTTCGCTGAAGGATTTACCTGCATCTCAAATACACCAACGATCAGGAATAGGAAACCGATAGAGGTTAACAACATACCAAATAAAATTTTGATAGGTGCGTCAGGCTGTTTATTCATCGCATTCAGTTTTACCCATAACCAGGCAAACACAGGGGCAAACATTAAAATAAACAGTGGGTTTAACGACTGGAACCAACCGGCAGGAACTTCAAAAGTGCCAACCATACGGTCGGTATGTTCAGAAGCAAACAAGCTCATCAGGCCACCAGCCTGTTCAAAAGCCAACCAGAACATAGTGACGAAAATAAACAGGAACAACACTACACGCAGACGATCAAATTCAATTTTGGTCAGAGGTGTTGGCGTACCTGCAGAACTGCGGGACAAAATACGGCCCGGAACTTTACCTAAATCACCCAGGTACTTTTGTGCAAACAATAATTGGATCACCACAGACAGGGTCATACCAATACCAGCCGCTAAATAACCATAACGCCAGCCGAAGGCATCGCTTTCACCTAAAGAAGACGTCACTAAAGGCGCAATAAAAGCTCCCAGGTTAATACCCATATAGAAAATGGTAAAACCGCCATCGCGACGGGCATCACCTTGCGGATACAAGTCACCTACTATGGCAGAGATATTTGGTTTAAATAAGCCGTTACCGGCGATGATAAAACCTAAACCTACATAAAACAGCGACATGCTGTGTGGTGTGGCAGCAAACAAAGTGTACTGACCAATGGCCATTAAAGCGCCACCCAAAATAATAGACTTACGTTGCCCCAACAGGTTGTCGGCTATCAAACCACCAAACAAAGTCGCGGCATAAACCAGACCTGTATAGTAACCATACAACAATAAGGCATCGCCATGGCTCAGGCCAAAACCAGGGTTACTAGATTCTGTGGCAGCGACTAAAGTCAGAATAAGTAAAGCGCGCATTCCGTAATAGGAAAAGCGTTCCCACATTTCTGTGGAAAAGAGCAGGAAGAGTCCTTTCGGATGACCAAATAAAGTCCCCGAAGCTGGAGGTTGATTCATAACGTGATCCTAGATTGTGGGTTTATTGTAATTATGGTTGAAGGTCATTGACTGACAGATGCAGACCAAAAATGGCAGGCCCAAACACCGGACAGACTTCTCAAAGTTGCCGTGTTATAGCCTATTGGGCATCAAATGAAAAGAGGCAAAGGGACAGAAGGACACAGCAAAAGGCCAGAGCATGACCTTTTGCTTATTTAATCAACAGTTTTACAGTTTTTTCTCTTGCAGCTTCAGTCTGAGTTAAGGCTGCAAACTCAGGCTCAGACTGAGTTTCGGCTCGCTAAAACTCAATACATCTGACTGCACTTGTGGTCCATTTTCGTCATTCAGAACCTGCCCTGACAAGGACAAACGAGCACTGATCTGAATACGCTCAGCATTGGCTAATGTCCAGCCAGGTTGCATGGCTTGAGCTTCACTCAGTTCTATAGTCTGAGTGCCGTTAAACACTGCCAGCTTTTGCACTGCCAAAGGTAAAGGAGGTCCATCTACAGCTTTGGCAAATACAAACAAAGTACCGGTTTTGTATTTCTCCGCCAGCTCTGGGCTAATGCTCAGTTGTACTGACACCTGACGCCCTGACACTATAGCAGCAGACTCTGCCCCCTGTTCCGGCGTTGAAGTCAGGCCTAGTTTTTGCTGTACCAGCGCATAACGTGGATCAGTTTTATCCAGCTTCGGCAATAACAATTGCCAGGCTTGCTGAGCTTGCTCTTTATCACCCCGCTCTTCAGCAACCATAGCTAACATCGACAAGGCGTCAGCATTCTCAGGTTCCTGTTGCAGTACTTTGGACAGGCTCAGGGCCGCCTTGGCCAGATTCTCTTCACCACTGCCAACCAGTAAAGCCTGACTGTAACTGATCAATACATTGACCCGGTTTGGTGTTAAAGCCAAAGCTTTCTCAAACGCTTCAATCGCATCATCCAGCATGCCTTTAGACAACCAGATACGGCCAATCACAAACCAGGCGACGGCATCATCCCCCTCTTTGCTGATCTTGGTGCGCAGAGCCAAAGCAAAGAGTTCAATTTCTTGTTCTGTTAAAGGTTCACCCTGATTTAACAGCGCCCGCTCACCATAGGTTGGTAACTGTTGCTGAGCAGTTTGCCAGTTTTGTAATTGAGTAAAATGCCCGGTCTGGCTGTATAACGCCAGAGTACCAACCAGAATGAAAGCCGTAGTCGCCAGCACCCAAGCCGTTGCCGGCCGCGCGGCAGACTGCTGAACTTGCTGTGATTGCAGGTACTGAGCCTTGAGTTCAGTGGCAGCCAGCACGAAGTCTTGCTCAGCTAATTCACCATTGTCACGGGCTTGAGATAACAACATCAGTTTATCTTCAAACTGTACCAGGGGGCTTAACTGCACTTCGACGCCTTTACGACGGAAGAACAATAATAAAACTAAAATAAGCACCAGCATCAAAGCTGCGGCAAAACTTAACGACATCAGCATCAGCTTTTTCTCCTGTACTGCTCAATCAGGTGGTCCAGTTGCTGCTCCAGTTGTCCCTGTGACTCTGTCACAGCCTCGTCAACCAGCTCAGCGTGGTCTGCTTTACGACGAGCTAACAACAGCAGTATTAGCCCCAACACCATCAGAGCTGGCAGTAACCATAAAATCAGTGTGAATTTATTCAGTGGTGGCTGGTAATGCACAAAATCACCATAACGGCTTTTCATATAATCCAGCACTTGTTGTTTGGTTTGGCCCTGCTGTACCAGCTCCAGGGTTTTATGGCGCATATCCACGGCCACTACCGCATTGGAATCGGCAATATTCTGGTTCTGACATTTTGGGCAACGTAACTCATGGGTCAGCTCTTTGAATAACGCTTGTTGCTCCGGGCTTTTAAACTCTATTAAGACCTGAGTCGCCTGAACTGAGCCTGTCAGCAACAGCAGGCTGAGAAAAAAGTATTTCATACCTTACTCCTGCATATTCTGATAAGCCGCCGCCAGCTTTTGCTGCCAGACTTGTGGGTTAATGTCACCTATATGATGCAACCGAATAACACCCTGAGCATCAATCAGGAAAGTTTCTGGCGCACCTGTTACCCCTAAATCAAAAATAAGGGTGCGGTCTTTATCCAGAATATTCCACTGATAGGGATTCCCCTGTTGTTCCAGCTTCAGTGCGACTTCCTGCTGTAAAGCCGCAAGGTCAAACACCTCACCAAAAGCAGCATCTGTCGGTTGCTGATAATACAAACCAACAATCATCACACCTTGTTCGCGCAGCTCCGTTAAATAGGCCAGCTCGGCATTACAGGTCACGCACCAGGTGCCCCAGACATTGAGTAAAAACGGCTTGCCTTTGACACTGTCCGGCGTCCAGATTTTTTCCGGCTGCTGCAAATCCGGCAGAGCAAAAGCTGGTAATGGCTGGTCCAGCACCGAAGATTCACGCTCCATAGGGTTGGAGAATAATCCACTGAATAAAAACACCGACAGACCAATAAAGAGTGCAAATGGGATAAAAAACGCCAGTTTACGCATCAGCTGTCTCCTTTGGTTCAGAGGTTGCTTTTGGCTCGGCCGACCGACGGCGGTAGCGTTTATCACACAAAGCGATCAGGCCTCCCAACGCCATCAGCAAACCGCCTAACCAAATCCAGCGCACAAAAGGCTTCACATATAAACTTAAAGCCCAGCTGTCATCATTCAACGATTCACCCAAGGCTACATACAAGTCACGGCTTAAACGGGCATGCACCGCAGCTTCAGTCATTACGCTGCGCTGCACAGTGTAAAAGCGTTTCTCAGCATGTAAATGCGTGACATAGTCGCCTTTGTAGCTGACATCCAGCTCAGCCGCTTCGCCTTTATAGTTAGGACCATTCAGTGGATAGACTTCCACCAGCCTAAACTGATAACCCGCCAGTTCTACCTGCTCACCGGCTTTCATCCTGACTTGTGTTTCTACACTGTAGGTTTTGGTCATAGCCACGCCTATCACCAGCACAGCAAAACCTATATGCGCCAGCGTCATACCAAAATGACTGGCATTGAGCTTGGTTAAACCTTGTTTGACAGAACCAAACTGCTGCAGTCGTTGCAACAATTCAAAAATAGCGGACGAACCAACCCAGGCACCCAACAACAAACCAAGCAAAGCCAAATTCGCCTGAATACTTTGCAGCGCCGCTAAAGTACCCAAAGCCAGAATTAAGGTGGCGATGGCGATTAAACTCATAGGTTTTAACAGTGGCTGCACTTGTTGTTGTTTCCAGCGCACCCAAGGACCTAAACCCAACAACAAGGCAAAAGGGATCACCAGGTAGTAAAACAACTGGTTAAAAAACGGCTCGCCTATAGAGATAGAACCTAACCCCAGCTCTTTGTGCACCAGCGGGAATAAAGTCCCCAACAGCACCACCAAAGTAGCAGTTAACAGGAAGATATTATTACCCCACAGCAGCACTTCGCGGGAAAACAACTCATAACGGGCCTGACTGCGGACCGAGTTCATCCTAAGCGCATACAGCAGCAAAGAACCGCCAACCACCACCAGTAAAAACGCCAGTAAATACAAACCACGGCTTGGGTCTGCTGCAAAAGAATGCACAGACACCAACACGCCTGAACGCACTAAAAAGGCGCCTAATAGACTTAACGAAAAGGCAGCTATCGCCAGCAGTACAGTCCAGGATTTAAAAGTGCCACGTTTTTCAGTCACTGCTAAAGAGTGAATAAGCGCAGTACCAACCAGCCAGGGCATAAAGGACGCATTTTCGACCGGGTCCCAGAACCACCAGCCGCCCCAGCCCAGTTCGTTATAAGCCCACCAACTGCCGAGCATAATACCCAGGGTTAAAAACAACCAGGCGGCTAAGGTCCAGGGTCTCGCCCAACGCGCCCAGGTGCTGTCAAATTTCCCGCCCATTAAAGCCGCTATCGCAAAAGCAAATGACACTGAAAAGCCGACATAGCCCATATACAACATAGGCGGATGGATAATCATGCCAAAGTCTTGCAACAGTGGATTTAGGTCACGGCCATCAACAGGGAAATACGGCAGGCTGCGCTCAAAAGGATTAGACATAAAAAGCACGAAGGCATAAAAACCAACGGCCACTAAGCCCATGACGCCTAAGATCCGGCCCTGGAACTGAAGGGGCAAACTACGGGAGAACATGGCAACAGCCGCTATCCAACCGGACAAGGTGAGCAACCACAACAACATCGACCCTTCATGGCCACCCCAAACCGCAGTTAAACGGTAATACCATGGCAATAAGGAGTTAGAGTTGGTGGCGACATAAACTACGGTAAAATCGTTCACCCAAAAGGCATAGGACAAAGCCCAGAACGAAAAAGCCGTCAGTAAAAATAATGCATAAGACAGTGGATTGCCCAGTTGCAATGCAGTTTGATGACCTTTAAAGCTGCCATACAAGGGCACTATAGCTAAAGCCAGCGAAATACAAAGCGCAAAAGTCAGCGCCAGTTGACCATATTCTGCAATCATGGCTGTTGACCTGCTGGTTTGCCCTGTTCTGGCGTTGCTGATTTGGGTTCTGCAGTGTCAGGTTGACCGTAGGACTGCATGTTTTTGGGTGCGACATGTTTAATGCCTTTGACGGCTTCCGCTACTTCCGGGGGCATATATTCTTCATCGTGTTTGGCTAACACTTCAGAGGCCAATATGGTCTTCTCATCAACTAGTACGCCTTGCGCTACTATGCCCTGCCCTTCCCGGAACAGATCCGGCAATATACCTTCGTATTCCACCGTGACTAATGGGCCAGTGTCGACCAGATCAAAGCTGACTTTCAGCGAATTCGGGTCACGACGTACTGAACCTTTTACCACCATACCACCAATACGCAGGCGCTGGCCTATTTGTGGTTTAACCTTGTCATCCCCCATGCCTTCAATCAACTGGCTTGGCGTGTAAAATAAATCAATATTTTGCTGTAACGCATACAACATCGCGCCTATGGCCCCACCTAACAACAACACAAAGGCCACTACGGCCGCTAAGCGTTTCTGACGTCTCGGATTCATCTACTTCTCACTCTCCTGATGTTGCCGCACCCGTTGCTCCCGCGCTGCTTTGGCGCAGATTTGTTGTTGTATTTGTTTATGTTGCCTTTTGCTGTACCACCACAGCCCCAGCATTAATGCGTACGTAGTTCCAAAAGATAACCAGACAAAAAGCGCGTAACCGCCCATAGCCCAAAATTCTGTCCAGGAATTAAACGCCATCAGTTCTGCTCCTTCTGAGTTGAATCCGCTTTTGAATCAAGTAACTGGCGAACCCAGGGTCTGTGCTGTTCAAAAATAAGGATCTGACTGCGCAAGCGTAAGCAGGTTAAGGCTGCCAGCAACAAGGCGAAACCTAAAATACTGATGAGCAAAGGCCATAACATCGATGGGTCTATCGACGGCTTAGCGAACTTGGTGATAGTAGCGCCCTGATGCAGCGTATTCCACCACTCCACCGAGAAGTGAATAATAGGTAAATTCACTACGCCAACTATCGCCAGCAAAGAAGCTACTTTGATGCCTCGGGCTGCTTCTGAAAATGCGCCTGATAAAGCAATCACACCTAAATATAAAAACAGCAGCACTAACTCAGAAGTTAAACGCGCATCCCAGACCCACCAGGTTCCCCACATCGGCTTACCCCAGGCGGCGCCGGTAAATAAGGCGATTGCCGTATAAACAGCACCTATGGGTGCTATGGCCAATACAGCCCATTGTGCCACCCGGATTTGCCAGACCAGCCCTATAAAAGCAGCAATAGCCATACTGCTGTATGCGCCCATAGACCAAATAGCGGAAGGTACGTGAATATAAATAATGCGGTAGCTGTCGCCCTGCTGATAATCTGCCGGACTAAAAGCCAGACCCCAGATATTGCCCAGCAACAGAGTAAATACAGCCAGAACCATCAGATAAGGCAATAAGCGGCCACACAGATGGTATAAAGTTTCAGGTTTGGCGTAAGGATCTAACCAACGGAACATACTACCCCACATTCATTCTCAGAGCCTGACGCACGGCCAGAGGCACCAGCGCTAAGGCAAATAATAAAAAAGCTAATAATACAGCCAACTGGCCTGTGTAAGGCAAAGCAGTAGCCGCGGCTTCCATAGCTCCACTGGCAAAAATCAGCAGTGGAATGTACAAAGGTAAAATAATCAGTGCCTGCAATATCCCGCCTTTATCAGCGGCCATTGTCAGAGCTGCACCAAGTACACTTAATAAACTTAATACGGGCGTACCCAACAATAGGGTCACTACTAACACCTGCCAGCTTTGCCAATCCAGCCCCAACAGCACAGCGATTAACGGCGACACCAGCACCAAAGGCACACCAGTGGATAACCAGTGACAGCAAATTTTTGCAGTCACATAACTAAATAAACCCTGGCGTCCGGCGACTAACTGCTCTATCACGCCAAAACGATAGTCATCTTTAAACAAACGTTCAGCAGATAGCAACACACTTAATAGTGCTGCTATCCACACCAGGCCTGGCGCTATTTGTTTTAGCATACCGGGTTCAGGGCCAATACCAAGCGGAAACAAGCTTAGTACCAATAAAAAGAACACCAATGGGTTCAGCCAGTCGGCTTTTTGCCGACCTAACAGCTGTAATTCTCGTTGAACCAAAGCACGCCACATCACCATCTGTACTCCAGTTCAAGGCTCTTCAGCTCTGGATAAGCCGCAGACAAGCTCTGATGACTGGTCAGCACTATGACGCCACCAGCGGCAAGATGCTGTAAAAAATGTTGTTCAAGTCTGGCAATCAGCTGCTGATCCAATGAAGTAAAGGGTTCGTCCAAAATCCACACCGGTTTATTGGTAAACCATAAACGTGCCAGAGACACCCGGCGCTGCTGGCCGGCAGAGAGCATAAAACAAGGAATATCTTCCAGACCGGCCAAGCCTAAGGAACCCAGCAACTGGTAAGGGTCGGCAAGCTGTTGATCGGTCAGTGCCGACCAGAAAGCCAGATTTTGCAGGGCCGTCAGTTGCGGGTGTATACCACTTTGGTGGCCGATAAAAAGTAATTGTTCAGCATAAAGCTCAGGCTGGGCAAAAAGAGGTTTACCATGGAATAAAATCTGACCGTCTTCAGGCAAAGTTAAACCCGCCAGCAGTCGCAATAGCGAACTTTTACCGGCACCGTTTTTTCCTTGTATATAAAGCACTTGCCCTGCACTTAACTGAAAATTTAAGTTTTCAAATAACACTCTGTCCTGACGGACACAGCTTAATGCTTCGGCGGCCAAAATTATCGACAAAGGGCAAACTCCCAAAAAAAGTCGCGGCATCTTAGCATATTGGTAATAGAATACGAATGAGCTATAACCTTGAAACTTTAGATATTAATGTTTCAGATCAAAGCCACAATGGCCGATAACCCTATGGCCTTGCACCTAATTATTACCAATGGACAGCAAAACCAGTGAACCAGATCACACTAGATAACGCGTTAAACAGCCTGAACAAAGGGTCTGTGCCCGCAGCTGTGTTACTGGAAGAACATAACTATCAGGCGCTGTTAAATATTGGCAGAGACGGTATGGGCCAGCTCAAGCTACAAACCCCGGCCGGTCTGGTCCTGATCCAGGATGCCAAACTCAATTTACCAGCACTGCAGGGCCAACTGATGGTGCAGCTCAGTCAGGCCTTATCGGGTCAGTTGCAGCTAAAGCTCAGTCAAAACGGCCCACCACCTATGCCGGTGCAACTGACACAACCCCAATTACAACAGCTGATCACTCAGCTCAATACGCAATTGTCCTCACAACTCACAGCGCAGTTGCAAACACAAACCAGCACTGAAGCCACTAAAAACTGGCAAGTTCAGGTTCAAATCCAACGCCAGGACCAGCAGTTAATAGTGCAATTGGGACAACAAAAAGTTCAGTTGCCTTTACCTGCACAGTTGCAAAGCTTGCCGGCCAGTCAATGGCTGGATGCTAAACTGCAACTCAAAGCCGGCCAGTTAAGCCTGGTGTTACCAAAAACACTACTCAGCCAAAGTTCAGAGCGACCAGTTGCGACTCAAACTAAAACCGAATTAGTGACCATACCGCTCAAAGATACAGCAGCGAACAACAAGCCCGCTTTGGCTACGCCCTCCCCGACAACTCAGCCAGCGCAGACAGCTGCTACAAAAGCCGGCCTCCAGGCAGCGGCGCCGCAAATCATTCCGCTGTCCCCTGCGGTGCAGCAGCGAATTTTACCTTTGGTACTGCCGCAGCTGACCAATGCCGCCAACGGTACAGTGCTAAGTTTAAACGAGTTAAAACAACTGCCTTTACCTGCTGCCACTAAACAACAACTGGCCGATCCGCAGTATCAGCTGCAGTTAACACCACAAGGACAGTTGCAACTAAAAGCTATTCCTGAACAGAAAACCATACTGATAGAGCAGCAACCCAAAGTGCTGCAACTGCAGAACGCCAAAGCGGAACAAAACCAGGCGAGCACCACAGCGAGCGAAGCGGTTAAAGTTGCCAAAATAATAGTGGAACCTGGTGTGCTGAATCAGGCCTGGCGGCAACTTCTGCCTATGCTAAATCCTGAATGGGATAATCTGGCCGAAGCGCCGGATCTGCCTGAACCCGTCAAAGCCATATTGCAACTGGTGCGACAAAGTCAGCCCGACGCCAGTAAATTATCAGGCCTGGCGCAACTACCAACCCAATTGCAGGCTCTATTGCAGTTTAGCCCGCTGCAAAACGTCACTATGCCACAAACCGCAGCCGGTACTTTGGCAGTGGCTATTCAGTTATTGCTGGGCCGTTTGGGCCAAAGTGTGCCGCAAAACGACAGAGGGCCAAACAAAGAGCATAAGCTCAAAGAGTTTGTTGCTCAGCTCGATCAAACTCAAAGCAGTCAGTTATTAAAACAACTGTCCAGCCAAAGTTCGTCGCTGCAACATGCGCAGTTATCCACGCTGGAACAGCAAAGCAAAGACTCAATGCAGCAAATTTTCTTAACTTTGCCTATTCAGAATCAACAGGTTTCAGACTTCTGCCAAATCGCTATTACCCAGCAGGACGAAGAACAGGAAAAAGGCAAAGGTAAAGCTGTGGCCTGGCAACTATCAATGAAGTTTGATTTAAAGCCACTGGGACAACTGCTGGCGATCAGCAAATTATCTGGCACTTCACTGGCGCTGCAGCTCTACACCGACACTCAGGCTCTACAATTATTGGCCGAAAAATACCTGCCACTGTTAAAGGACAGATGCAAAGCTCAGGGTATAGAAGTCACAGAAGCCCATTGTCAGTTAGGCAAGATCCCGGACAGTTTAATGCCCAAAACCACCAGCTTGCTGGCAATTCGGGTGTAGAGGATAGCAATGAACGATCAGACAAAAACACCCCATCCATTCGACACAGACGCCAGTGCTGTGGCGCTGGCTTATGATGGTAAAAATGCGCCACAAATAGTAGCCAAAGGCCATGGTGAACTGGCGCAGGATATTATAGCCACCGCCAGAGAACATGGCGTCTTAGTGCATGAAGACGAAGAGCTGGTCAAAGTACTGCAGCGGATAGAACTGGGCACAGACATTCCCAAAGAGTTATACATCATCATAGCCGAGCTGATTGCCTTCTCTTATGTGCTGCAGGGTAAATTCCCGGAAGAATGGCACAACATCCACCAGCGTATTGATTTAAAAAGTTAACAGGGTCAGAGCCTTGGCTCTAAAAATGGGGTCAGATCCTGAGGTATCCCCACAAAAATATGAGTAAAATCATAGAGGTGATACAAAAAATTAAGTAAGTGAGAACATTCAT
>NZ_JAIWOI010000302.1 GCF_020217005.1 Rheinheimera sp.
AAAGCGCTTTTAGCCCCGCCCGAAGGGAGTCGCTGGGCGATTGCACTGCGGTGTTAGCCTGTCTCACAAGGTAGTCGACATTGCTTCGCCAGCCTGCCTTGCCTTGCATTGCAAGCGCTCAGCGGCTCTGAAACTCGCATATTGAGGTCACTTGGGTATACACTAATTGCTTGATAAAACAGGTGGAATTTAGCAGTGATAGTGATTCGGGTAGCCTTGCCTATTCCTCTTCGGGTGCATTTTGATTACCTGTGTGAGGCAGAGGTGCAGCCTGGTTGTCGTGTTTTGGTGCCTTTTGGCAAACGCGAACTGATAGGTATTGTCTGGCAACTGAACCCAACCGACAGTTACGACGTCACTCAACTCAAAGCCGTCACTCAGGTTTTGGACCAAACTCCGGTGTTAGCAGCTCCTATTCGCCAGCTTTTGAGCTTTGCCGCCGATTATTATCATCACCCGTTAGGAGATGTGCTGACCAGCGCCCTGCCCGCTTTATTACGCGACGGAAAAAATGCCGACCCAGTCAAAGGTCACAGCTATAGCCTGACGGCAGCAGGCCAGCATTTAACAGCAGAGCAGTTTAAAGCTGCAAAAAAACGCCTGGCCTTGTGGCAGCAGTTACAACAGCCTCAAACCGAAAGCCAGTTGCTTGAGCATTTTCAGCGCAAAGAACTGCAGTATTTTATTGACCAGGGCTGGGCTCTGGTGACGCCTGTTTTTTATGGTCCTTATCAAACCACTGCTGAACAACAAAAGTCCTTACCTTTAAATCCGGCGCAAGCACTGGCTGTAACCGCAGTGCGACAATCCCTGGGCAGTTTCAGCTGCTTTTTATTAGAAGGCGTGACAGGTTCCGGCAAAACCGAAGTTTATTTACAGGCCATAAGCCCTGTGGTCAAAGCAGGTGGTCAGGTGCTGGTGTTAGTGCCTGAAATTGGTTTAACGCCACAAACCTTAGCTCGTTTTGAACAACGTTTTGCTGTGCCTGTTGGGGTCTGGCATTCCAATATGACGGACCTTGAGCGTTTTACCGTCTGGCAACGCTGCCAAACCGGCGATTTAGCTATAGTGATAGGCACCCGCTCTGCTTTGTTTTTGCCCTTTTTAAAGCTTGAATTATTGATCATTGACGAAGAACACGATAACTCCTTTAAACAGCAGGACGGTTTTCGTTATCACGCCCGTGATTTAGCTATTAAACGCGCATCTATTCAGCAGTGCCCTATTTTATTGGGCTCAGCAACACCGAGCTTAGAAAGCCTGGCCAATGTGCAGCAAGGCCGCTTTGCTCATCTGGAATTACCGGACCGCGCCGCAGGCCAGTTGATGCCGACAGTGGAACTGGTCGATTTAAAACAACAGCAAATGATGCATGGCATGGCAGGCTTAACCCGCCAGCGAATCGAACAGCATTTAAAACTGGGCCAGCAAGTGCTGCTGTTTTTAAATCGCCGTGGTTTTGCGCCAGCTTTAATTTGCCATGAATGTGGCTGGATGACCGAATGCCACAGATGCAGCGCTTTTACTACCTTTCATAAACAAAGCCGCCAGCTGGTGTGCCATCATTGTGGCGCCACTAAAGGCGTGCCACATCAATGTGGCGGTTGTGGCAGCACTCAACTGGCCCCGGTAGGTCAGGGTACTGAACAGCTGGAAGAACAGCTACAGCAGTTATTTCCTGCACACAGAGTCACCCGGCTGGACAGAGACAGCACCAGACGCAAAGGCAGTTTGCAACAGGCTTTGGATCAGATTTTACAAGGCGAACCTCAACTGATTTTAGGCACCCAGATGCTGGCCAAAGGCCATCACTTCCCTAATGTTGGCCTGGTGGTGATTATTGATGTCGATTCTGCTTTGTATAGCAATGATTTTCGCGCCCCTGAACAACTGGCGCAGTTATTAACTCAGGTATCAGGCCGCGCTGGCCGGGGTTCACAGCCAGGTAAAGTGCTATTGCAAACTCACTATCCGGGTCATGCTTTATTGCAGGACGTGATCCAAAATGGCTACGCTTCTTTTGCCCGCAGTGCACTCAAAGAGCGGCAACAAACTTTTTTACCACCTTTTATGTTCCTGGCATTATTCAGAGTAGAAGCGCATCAGCTGGAGTTCTGTCAGGACTGGCTGCAACAAGTGGCGGAACATTACAAAAACTGGCCCCAGGTCCAGCTGCTTGGTCCATTGGCTTGCCCTATGGAACGTAAGGCAGGCAAATACCGCTGGCAAATTCAGCTTTTTGCCAAAGACAGAAAACAGCTGCACCAAAGTCTGGACTCAGTGCTGACAGAAATCAGCCGCTGGTCCTTAAGCCGTAAGGTAAAATGGCAGCTGGATGTAGACCCACAAGACCTGAATTAATCATTTCTTTTTAACAAAACTGCAGTAGAATGCGGGACATCAGGCCAGTTGTCCTTAGTTGTAAAGATGCCACAAAGAGATTATGTCAAAGCAGGTCGGGCCGCTCCCAGACCAAAAAAGAATACAAAAACGGTAAAACCTTTTCCCTGGCCTTTAGTGATCACGGTGGGTGTTTTAGTCATTGGTTTTGCATGGTTTTTATATCATTTATCGCAAAAAACTCCGGTTGAGGATGCGGTGACTCCTGCTATTACAGCCAAAAAAGATGAGTTACCTCCAAAGCCGGCGCAAGAACCCTACCAATATATAAAAGAGCTGGAAAACAAAGAAATTCAGGTCCAGGTTGAAGAGCTGGAAGCTAAAGGTCCCTTCTTAATGTATTGTGGCACCTACCGCGCTATTGAAACCGCTCAGCAAGTGAAAGCTAAAGTCGCTTTTGCCGGTTACCCTTCGGAAGTCCGGCGTATTGAAGGCAAAAACGGCGTATTTTTCCGCGTCACTTTAGGGCCTTATACCAGCAAACGTCAGGCCGAAAGCGATAAAAGCCGCTTGCTGCGTCAAAAAGTGGCCGACTGCCGCATAGCAAACGCGACTTAAACGTCTTCGTATCAATGCCCAAAGCGCTGCTTTCAGCGCTTTGGGCATTGAAATTTTACCTTCCCACCCTTATCTCCTTGCTTATCTGTTTTTCTCAGCCAAAAAGGGCTTCCGATGACCACTATTGTTTCTGTACGCCGCAACGGCCATGTGGCTATTGCCGGTGATGGCCAGGTATCACTGGGTAACACTGTGATGAAGGGCAACGCCCGTAAAGTTCGCCGCCTTTATCATGGCAAAGTCTTAGCTGGTTTTGCTGGCGGCACAGCCGACGCTTTTACTTTATTTGAACGTTTTGAAGCAAAACTTGAGATGCATCAGGGCCATTTAATGCGCGCTGCTGTTGAACTGGCCAAAGACTGGCGCACAGACCGTATGCTGCGCAAACTCGAAGCTTTGTTGGCTGTAGCTGACGCCAACTGTTCCTTGATCATCACAGGCAACGGCGATGTGATTCAGCCAGAACACGACTTAATAGCCATAGGCAGTGGTGGACCTTTTGCTCAGGCTGCGGCCACGGCTCTTTTAGCCAACACTGACCTTAGCGCCCGCGAAATTGCCGAAAAAAGTTTAACCATAGCTGGTGATATTTGTGTCTACACCAACCATCACCAGACCATCGAAGAATTATAAGGGTAAAGTGCATGTCTGATATGACCCCAAGAGAGATTGTCCATGAGCTGGACCGCCATATTATTGGTCAGGCCAACGCCAAAAGAGCGGTCGCTATTGCACTGCGTAACAGATGGCGTCGTATGCAACTTGACCCGGCGCTGCGTCAGGAAGTGACGCCAAAAAATATTCTGATGATTGGCCCTACTGGTGTAGGTAAAACTGAAATAGCCCGTCGTCTGGCCAAACTGGCGAACGCACCTTTTATTAAAGTGGAAGCAACCAAGTTCACTGAAGTAGGTTATGTAGGTAAAGAAGTGGAAAGCATAATCCGCGACTTAACCGACAGTGCCGTGAAAATGTTCCGTGAACAGGAAGTGGCTAAAAACAAATTCCGTGCTGAAGAAGCAGCGGAAGAGCGTATTCTGGATGCCTTATTACCGCCGGCCCGCGATGCCTGGGGTAAAGCAGAACCCAGCGAATCCGACAGCGGCACCCGCCAGGTTTTCCGTAAAAAGTTACGCGAAGGCCAACTCGATGAGAAAGAAATTGAAATAGATTTAGCAGCGCCTGTGATGGGTGTAGAGATTATGGCCCCTCCAGGTATGGAAGAAATGACCTCGCAGCTGCAATCTATGTTTCAGAACTTAGGGGCTGACAAGAAAAAAAGCCGCAAATTAAAAATCAAAGACGCCTTTAAACAATTGGTGGAAGAAGAAGCCGCCCGCTTGGTGAATCCGGAAGAGCTGAAACTCAAAGCTCTGGAAGCCGTTGAGCAAACAGGTATTGTGTTTATTGATGAAATAGACAAGATTTGTAAGCGCGGCGAAACCAGCGGCCCTGACGTATCGCGTGAAGGGGTGCAACGGGATTTACTGCCGCTGATCGAAGGCTGCACAGTCAATACGAAACACGGCATGGTCAAAACCGATCATATTTTGTTTATCGCCAGCGGCGCTTTCCAGATGGCAAAACCATCAGATTTAGTACCTGAGTTGCAAGGCCGCCTGCCCATTCGGGTGGAGCTGGATGCCTTATCTGCCAACGATTTTGAGCGCATCCTGACTGAGCCTAAAGCTTCTTTGACTGAACAAAGCGTGGCTATGTTGGCAACTGAAGGGGTGCAGGTGCGTTTTGCTGAAGATGGCATTAAACGTATCGCCAATGCAGCCTGGCAAGTGAATGAACGCACTGAAAATATTG
Organism: Rheinheimera sp.; assembly: GCF_020217005.1. Taxonomy (GTDB): domain Bacteria; phylum Pseudomonadota; class Gammaproteobacteria; order Enterobacterales; family Alteromonadaceae; genus Pararheinheimera. The sequence goes on from NZ_JAIWOI010000302.1 coordinate 4,774, forward strand.
GTGCCCGTCGTTTATACACTGTAATGGAAAAATTGTTGGAAGAGTTGTCTTTTGATGCTGCAGACCACAGCGGTCAGCAGATAGTAATAGACGCCGCTTATGTTGATTCGCACCTGGATGCTTTAGTACAGGACGAAGATTTAAGCCGTTTTATTTTATAACTAGGGTATAACGATGACAGCACAGACTCAACATCATGTGAACTCTAAGCCACAAGTTGCTGCGCTGCATTATCATCGCATAAGCAAACTGCTGGACGTTCGGTTTAACGACGGCCAGCAGTTTCAGCTCAGCGCTGAGTTTTTGCGGGTGTTTTCGCCCTCAGCTGAAGTGCGGGGTCACGGCAAACCTCAACTGGTCAGTCATAAAAAAGCTGTCACTATTACCCAGATAGTGCCTGTGGGCCTGTATGCGGTGAAACTGGTGTTTGATGATGGCCACCAAACAGGTTTATACAGCTGGGATTATCTGGCCAAACTGGGAGCACAACAGAAAGAACTCTGGGCGGACTATCTTGAACGGTTAAAACAAGCCAATAGCAACAGAGAAATACAGCTGGCGATCAAACAACTATGAAAATGGGGTCAGATCACATTGTTAACTATTAACAATGTGATCTGACCCCATTTTTATTAAGCCTTAAATTTATCGACCGTTTGATGCAACATGCTAGCCTGACTGGCCACTTCTTCACTAATTTGCGCGTTGTGCCTGGAGATAGCTAAAGAATCTTCTGAAATATCGCGGATACGCACCACATTTTTATTCACATCTGCAGCCACTAAACTTTGCTCTTCCACCGCAGTCGCGATTTGTGTGGTCATATCCATAATCAAGCCCACATCGCTGGTAATATGCCGCAATAACTCGATAGTTGACCCAGCCTGACTGGCACTTTCTTTGCCCTGGTTCTGACAGTTTTGCATCACGGCCACAATATTTTTTGTGCGTTGCTGCAAACCTGAAATGATTTTTTCAATCTGACCTGTGGATTCCTGAGTACGCTGAGCCAGACTACGAACTTCGTCCGCAACCACGGCAAATCCGCGGCCCTGCTCTCCAGCCCGCGCAGCTTCAATAGCAGCGTTTAGCGCCAGTAAGTTAGTTTGTTCAGCTATACCCCGGATCACATCCAGAACAGAGCCGATAGTGGCACTGTCCTGTTCCAGCTCACTAAGCACAGCCGAAGCCTGCTGCAATTCCTGCGATAATACGTTAATACGTTTTACCGTTTGCTCCACTTCTTTTAAACCTGAGTTGGCATTGGCATTGGTGTTCTGCGCTTTGGCCGCAGTGTTTTCAGTATTGACTGCTATTTCGTCTACTGTGGCCCCCATTTCAGTCACTGCTGTGGCGACCATGTCACTTTCCAGCTGTTGCTGCGCCATACCTTTACTGGTTTCCGCCGTTGACTTAGCCAGTTCGTGGGTGGCCTGATCCAGCATTTCCAACGCCTGATTAACATTACGTACCAGCTCCTGCACATCTGACAACATATGGTTGAAGTCTTTGGCTAAAGTGGTCATTTCGTCCTGCCCCTCTTCCGTCACACGCAGACGAAAGTCGTTGTCTTTGCGCACTAAACCTATAGTGGCGCAGACTTTCTGAATTGGCAGCAAAATACTGTTGCTGGTCATCAGCACCAGAGCTATCACCAGTACCAGCACCAGCACAAACAAACTGATAGCCAGGGTCTGGCTGGCTGAACTGGCTTTATTCACCGCCTCTTCAGTTCGTTTTGACATCAACTCCAGACTTTCCTCAGTCTGATGAATGGCTTCCCGCATTTGCCCCATCACCCCCTGATCATGTGCCAGACCAATTTTTTGCTCACCTTCCACTAAACGCACAAAAGCAGCACTGTAGGCATCCGCCAGTTGCTGCATTTTTAATGCTTCAGTACTGTCGCTCACTGAGGTTTGAATTTGAGTTCTGAATTGAGCAAATCCCTGCTTAAAACTCTCGAGATACTTTAGATCCAGTCTCAACATAAAGTCCTTTTCAGCGCGACGTAACTGCAACAGCTGGGTAGTCAGCAGTAAATCATTAGTATCTTTAAACGCCTGCTCCAATGCATGAGCTTTTGCCCTTAATTCACCATATAACCCAGACTGTGGGTCTAAGCCAACCTGTTCAGACAGTTGCACCAGTTGATTAAATAAGTCCTGATAACTTTTGGTGTAACCGGTAAAAGAGCTCAGCGGCGCTGTATCTATGTTCACATCAGTCAGCCCCACAGATAACACTTCGGCTTTTTTATTCAGTTGTGTGGCAGCCTGATTAAACTTTTGCTGGTACTCCAGATCAGAGCGTAACAAGAAGTCCTTTTCACTACGCCGAAGTTGCAACACACTCAGGTTCAGTTGTTCGACTTCAAGCCGCAGTTCTGCCAGTGTGGTTAACTGCCGGCTTTGAAACAGCAACAAAGCCAGCATAATTAGCATAGAAACCGCCACTGTGATGGCGTTGAGCAGTAAGCGTTGACGTATAGTAAACTGACGTAAAAAATTCATAGAAAATGCTCCAAAAATACTGTGCAAGCAGTTGAATCATTTGGGGATATAAAGTCTGAATAAAGTATAGAGAGCGAATAAAAAAACCGGAGGACTTTTAGCAGGCTAAAACGCAGATATTTAGTAAAAATTGCAGAATTAATGCAGTATTTGTTGTGCAATCAGACTACTGGACAAACCTAAAGATGATCCAGCCAGAATGTCCAGCGGAAAATGTACCCCTAACAGTATCCTGGACAAGCCAATTAAACCAGCCCAGCTAAAAGCTAACCAGGACCACTCTGGGTAAAAACATAATAAAGCACTGGCTACCACAAAAGCAGCTGCGGTATGACCTGACGGCAAACTGAATTTATCGGAAGCCTCAATGTGGGCTTGCATTACACCTGCCATCAGCTGATACGGACGCTGACGACGAATCGAGTTTTTTAACAGCAAGTACAGAGGCAATTCTATCGCAAAACTGAGCAGCAACAATTCAGTGAAGGCGCTGGCATGGGTTAACTCTAAAGCAAAAAACAGCACCACCAACAGCAGATACAATGGGCCGTCACCGGTTTTTGAGCACCAGAAACTAAATTGATGGATCCGCTTTTGTTCGCTTTTGCTAAACAGCGCCAGAAAACAACGTTGATCCCATAATCCGAGCTTTTGTAACCACATAAGCCACCCGCCGCATTACTTTGACTAGATTTAGCTTAAAGCGACTTAGTGACAAACACATGACAAAAAAATAAGCAATTATTTGGACAAAACGCAGCCATAAAGCAAAGCTAAAGCTTCAGCTTCAGGCAAAGGTTTGGCCAATAAATACCCCTGAATGGCATCACAAGCCAGAGTACGCAGCAACTGTAACTGGGTTTCGGTTTCCACCCCTTCGGCCAGAATACGTTTGCCTAAACCATGAGCTAAAGTAATCATGGTTTTAACTATCATCATATCCGAGTCGTTGGCCGCCATCTCTGTGACAAAACTGCGGTCAATTTTGATTTTATCTATCGGCATTTTGCGCAAATAGCCCAAAGAAGAGTAGCCGGTACCAAAGTCATCAATAGAAACACGAATGCCCATTTGCTGTAACTCATTGATATAGTTCGAGCCTTTTTCCATATCCCCCATAGCGGTATTTTCGGTGATTTCCAGCTCCAGCACTGCTGGCGATACCTGATATTTCAGCAACAGTTGCTGAATACGGCTTTTTAAACCGTCGACCTGAAAATGCACAGGCGACATATTGACCGCCAAAGGTATGTGAATACCTTGCTTTTTCCATTCGGCTAAGGTGCAGACCGCTTTTTCCAACAGCAATAAATCCAGTTCTTTGCTTAATCCCACTTGTTCGACCAGAGGTAAAAACTGCCCTGGCATTAACAAACCCTTTTCCGGGTGCTCCCAGCGTACTAAAGCTTCAAAAGCTTCAATTTTTTGCTCACGCAGATCCCACTGAGGCTGAAAATAAAACACAAACTGATCTTGCTCCAAAGCCAATAACAAGTCCTTTTCCAGACTGAGTAAACGGGCTGACTCCTCTTCCATACCGGGCTGGTAGAAAGTGCATCTTTGGCGCTGACGTTTGCAATGGTGGAAGGCAATATTAGCCTTTTGCAGCAGCATATCGGCTTCTTGTCCGTGCTGTGGCGCACAGGCCAAACCTATACTGGCGGTCAGCTTGATCAGACCATTGTCTGTGGTATAAGGTTTTTCAATGAGTTGTTCCAGATGCTGTAATGCGAACAGTTTTTGCCTGTCCGTGCTGCAATCTTCCAGTACCAGCGCAAAAATATCACCACCTGTTCTGGCGATTAAACGGGGTTTAACGATGGACGATTCAAAGCGCCGGTTTACTTCGCGTAAGATCCGGTCACCTTGTTTAAGACCTACAGATTCGTTGACTACTTTAAAGCTATCCAAACCTATCATCAGTAGGGTGATAGCTTTGTCTGCCTGAACCAGCAGCGATAACTCACGCAGCAGCGCATCACGATTCAAAGCTCCTGTTAAGGGGTCGTGACTATCCAGATACTGAGTTTTAGCTGTAAGCTGTTGATTAGTGCTTCGTTCATCTTCCTGTAACCAGATGATCAGGCCTAAGCCTAAAATCACCTGAACTAACAATTCCAGATGCTTTAAATACAATACCACTATAGCTGAAACCTGCTGAGAGTCGTGCCACAGCATTGATATTGCACTGGCCAAAAACAAAGCGCCCCATGCGAGCATAGCGCTGGCTACCACTTTAGTGGCGAAAATACGCTTTGTCAGACTCCAGAGCCAAAAACCTGCCACGCACAAAGCTGCACCAATCAGGAGCAGGCGCATATACACCTGCAAATACATGGTGATGTTTTGCCACTGTGGCAATAACAAAAACATAGTGACGGAAAAAAATGAAATACCAGTGACCAGTATCAACAGCTGATTCACAGTCCGGCTGGCCAGCCTTTTCTGTTTTACTGCTTCAAACACCCCAACCAGAATCCAAACTGCAAAGGCGTAACAAAAGCTGATGTATAAAAACTTAACAGCAAGGCCCAAAAATTCAGCTGCAAATACCGGGCGCCAAAACACTTCAACCAAAATAAAGGCGGCGTAGGCGGTAAAACAACTAAAAGCTATGGCCCATGATTTCAGGTAATTACGCTGATAGACCCGAAAAAAATACCAAAGTAAGGCGCAAAGAGTAAGTGCAAACCCAATCTGTGTCAGGTGCAGCA
>NZ_JAIWOI010000303.1 GCF_020217005.1 Rheinheimera sp.
AGGTTCGGGCTAACAGCTCTGGGCTCAAAGGCAGGATCCTGAAAAAAACAACTTTAATTAAATTAGCAAAGTCACTTTAACACTGGCAATACAGAGTCACAATCAAGGAACAGAAGAATAGTAAAAATAGCAAAGATACCAGCACGCACTTAAATTGCCGGAACAGACTTTCGATAGTGGCAGGTTTGAAGCATGTCAACGACCTTGCAGCTTCAGTTGAGACGGGTATACTGTGTTTTTGATCAAAGACTTAAAGTGTGGAGCTCTTCATGGAATATAACACTTCGGAATTATGTGATCTTTATGCCGACATGATCGATGTGGTTGAACCCATTTTCGCCAACTACGGTGGTCGCCGATCTTTTGGCGGTACTGTCCAGACTATTAAATGCTTTGAAGACAACGGTTTAATCCGCCAGGCTTTGGCTGAACCCGGAGTTGGTAAAGTCTTATTGATTGATGGCGGTGGTTCATCCCGCCGGGCTTTAATTGATGGTGAACTGGCCTCATTAGCAGCCGCAAATGGCTGGGAAGGCATAGTCTGCTACGGCAGTGTGCGTGATGTCGATACACTGGAAGATTTTGATATTGGTATTCAGGCGGTAAACGCTATTCCTGTCGGTGCAGATGATCGTGGTTTTGGTGAACACGAAATTCCGGTGAATTTTGGTGGCGTCACTTTTTTGCCTGGCGATCATCTATACGCCGATAACACCGGCATTATTTTATCTCCTGAGCCTTTAGACCTGGAATAACAGATGAGTGATGCTCTGATCCGCTACCAGGCCGCCACTTTGGCGGCCTTTCAACAGCTGCGTGAAGGTGAAACCCGCCTCGGACAAAGCTTGCGTTATGCTGATGCTGGCTTACCTTTAGCTGAAGCTTTAACCGCAGCTAAGCAGCAAGGCTGCGTTTTTGTGCTCTTGGGTGTGCCTGAAGATATAGGTCCCCGCGCTAATTTGGGTCAAGGCGGATCGGATCTGGGCTGGCAGGCTTTTATCCGAAAGTTTATTAACTTACAGCAAAACGGCTTTTTAGACGCTTCACAGATCGTGCTACTGGGCGAACTGAACTGTGCCGATTTGCAACAACAAAGTCAAAATGCAGATCTGGCCACTTTACGCAGCCTTTGTGCAGAGCTTGATATACGGTTAGAAGCTGTACTAATGGCTATTTTTGCTGCAGGTTTAACTCCTATTGTGATCGGAGGTGGCCATAATAATAGCCTGCCTTTGTTAGCTGCTTTAGCTAAAAATGAGCAACAGGCAGTCAATTGCATCAACCTTGATCCTCATGCTGATTTCCGTTTGCTGGAAGGCCGTCATAGTGGCAATGGCTTTAGTTATGCAAAAACTCAGGGGTATTTAGATCGCTATCTGGTGATGGGTTTTCATGAGTTAAAAAACTCGGCCAGCTCGTTAGCGCAAATCAAAGCAGCTGGAGTAGACCTGTTAAGCTATCAACAGCTTTTTGTGCGCGAACAAACCCCCTGGCCAGAACTGCTGAAACTTTGGTTAAGTCAACGGGAACCGCAACAGGTGTTTGGTATTGAACTGGATACAGACGCTATTACTGGCATGCCCGTCAGCGCCTACAATAGCTGCGGTGTTTCAGTGCAACAAGCTGAACATTTTGTATATCTGTTGGCCACTCAGGCGCAAAGCCGTTATCTGCACCTGGCAGAAGCAGCCCCAGCTCAACACCCTGCAGGTCTAGCTGCAGGGATGAATGAGGCAGGTCAAATACTAACAGCATTAGTCTGTGCTTTTCTGTTTGGTAAAGCACAACTTCAGTAAGTCGCTTTACTGTAACTCCATTGTTTCACCCAAGCGGGGAAAGCATCCAGAGCAAAGGGCTTAGCATACAAAAAGCCCTGGCCTCTGGCGCAGCCCATAGCGACCAGCTTTTGCTCAACTTCAGCTTGTTCAATCCCTTCGGCGACCACCATAAAGTTCATATTCTTGGCCATATCAATAATGGCGCCTGTAATAGCGGTGTGAGTGTCAGATCTGTGTAAATCAAAAATAAAAGAGCAGTCCACTTTTACCTGGCTGATGGGAAGTTCACGCAAATACGCCAAGGATGAAAAACCTGTACCAAAGTCGTCCAGCGCCAGTTCTACTCCAAGCTGCGCCAGATGTTTCAACATGCGCATGGCTTTCTCAGGTTCGGCCACTAAGGCACTTTCTTTGAGTTCCAGCACCAGTTGAGACGCTTGCACTTTATGGCGTTTTAACAGCAACTCTAAACTGTCGACCAGTTCATCCTGCAGCAAATCTTTACTGGAAATATTCACTGCTATTTTGCAAAGGATCTCCTGCTGCGCCAATTCTGCCAGCGTCATTATGGCCTTTTCCAGCACCCATTGGGTCAATGGATAAATCACTCCCATTTGTTCGGCCAACTCTAAAAACTCAGCAGGTCCAAGCAAGCCCCGGCGTGGATGATGCCAACGTACCAAGACTTCCCCGGCCACAACCTGCCGCGAACTAAGCGCAATCTGTGGTTGAATATGCAGTTTCAACTGCTGTTGGCTTATGGCACTTCGAAGCTCAGCCATCAAACCCAGTTTGTCGTTGTTGTAACTGATCAGATCCGGATGGAACACCACAGTACTGCTTTGGGTGATTTGCCGGTTTTGCATGGCAAGATGGGCTCTCTCTATCAAATCAGACAACAACTCACCATGCAGCGGATAATGGGCTATGCCACTTTGCAACTGATATTCCACAGCACAACCATGGATCAGCAAAGGTTCCGGCACATTATGCTCCAGGCGACGGGCAATTTGCTCAGCTGCGTGCTGCCTGGTACTGGCATCTACCCACAACACAAAATCCACACCACCTAAATGAGCAACTTTACCGCTTTGCTTGCCTTGTGGTTCCAGTATCAGTAATTCCTGATCCTGCTGCACCGCTGTATTTATCCGCTGCGCTATCTGTACTAAAACCAGATTGGCATTCTGGTGGCCCAGCGCCTGATTTACCCGTTCAAAGTTTTGAATTTTTAACAGCAATAATGAGGCTTTTTGGTTCGGATGACTGCGGCACCAAAGCTCAAACTGTTGTTGTAAATACAGTTTATTAGGAAGGCCACTGGTTTCATCGTGTAATGACAAAAAAGACAGATCTCTGACATCGCTTTTATCTGGCAGAGGTTTTTGTTCTGCTAAACGTTTTTTGAGCAACACAACCCAAGACGCCAACAACAAGACTAACAAAAGAAGCAGTACAAAAGGGTAAAACAAAGACTGGCTGGCCAGACTCTGGGCCAAAGCAGGGGCAGAGCTGGTCAGCAGTACAACAAATAAAACAGACCGAAAAGATAACACCACAGCTAACACCAGAAAGATCAGATAAGATCTTAAGATTACTCTGTTTTTCATCCTTGTAAAGTTAGCTGAGTGCTCGCAGATTCAGTTCACGCCCTGCTTTGACCAACTGAGTTAAAGCGCTGACACCAAACTGGTAACACAATTCCGCAGGTTGACTGATATGATAAAGCCCAAAGTCAGCTTGTTGTCCAACTGCCAGAGTTCCTCTGTCAGTTAAACCTAAAGCCGCAGCCGCATGCCGGGTCACCCCAGCTAAGGCCTCTTCCGGGGTAAAACGGAAAAGCGTACAAGCCATGTTCAGCATTAAAGGCAAGTTGCAAAATGGCGAAGTGCCGGGGTTTAAATCGGTCGAGATCGCCATAGGTACCTGATGCCTGCGCAACAGCTCAAAAGGTGGCAGCTTAGTTTCACGTAAAAAGTAAAAAGCGCCGGGTAATACTACAGCCACAGTGCCAGCCTCTTTCATTGCCAGCACATCTTGCTCCTGCAGATATTCAATATGATCTGCGGATAAACCATTAAACTCAGCGACAAGGCTGGCGCCACCTAAATGCGACAACTGCTCCGCATGGGCCTTGACCGGTAAACCCAAGGCTTTAGCTTTTTCAAACAACAAACGGCTTTGAGCAACAGAAAAACCTATGCCTTCACAAAACACATCTACCGCATCCACCAGCCCTTGCTGGTGTAATTGTGGCAGCACGTCATTTATCACCAGTTGCATATAATCGTCAGGGCGTCCGGCGTATTCCAAAGGCAAGGCATGAGCACCTAAAAAAGTTTTTTGAATGTCTATCGGATGAGTACGGTGTAACTCGGCAGCTACTTCGAGGATTTTTTGCTCAGTCGCCAGATCCAAGCCATAGCCGGATTTAATTTCTACACTAGTCACGCCTTGGCTCAGCAACGCATTTAACCGCTGTTTACCAAGCACAAATAACTCTTCATGACTGGCGGCACGGGTTGCAGCCACTGTGGATTTAATACCACCTCCGGCTTCTGCAATTTGTTGATAGGTAGCGCCATTTAAGCGCATTTCAAATTCATGAGCCCGGCTGCCTGCATAAACCAAATGGGTGTGACAGTCGATTAAACCAGGCAGTAGCCATTGGCCTTTACCGTCATACAGTGGAGTAGCTAACAAGTCAGTTTCAGGCAATTCGGCTTTTGGTCCCAGCCAGGCAATACGGCCCTCTTTTACTGCTAAAGCAGCGTTACTGATAGCACCGTAAGGTTGACCATTATCAGTCATAGTAGCTAAATTGACATTAATCCAGATTGCGTCAAAGACTTGCATTTTATTCTCCAGCCCGGCTTCCACACTGCTTACAGCACCGGGATTAATTCTACCTTCTAAGCTTGTATATACAACAAAATTCAGCTATTTTTCTTTGCTTCCAATCTGTAAATTCAGTCAGACATGACCAACAGCAGCGGGCAAAAGAAGTTTGCCACCATCAAAGATTATATTTTGAGTCAGGTCGAAACTGCAGCCTGGCCTGAGCATAGTCGTATTCCATCGGAAAACGAATTGGCAACCCAGTTTGCCGTTAGCCGCATGACAGCGCGTCGCGCTTTGCAGGAGTTAACAGAACAAGGAGTGTTGTATCGCACTCAGGGCGTCGGCAGCTTTGTTGCTTCTCCTAAGTCACAATCTTCGCTGCTGGAAATTCGCAATATAGCAGATGAGATCCAGCGCCGTGGCCATTTTCATAAAGCAGAACTAGTGCAATTGACCAGTTTGCCCTGTCCGGCAATTGTGGCTACAGCCTTAGGTTTAAGCCGCAATGCTCCGGTGTTTTTTTCGCTGATTGTGCATTATGAAAATCAGCAACCACTGCAACTGGAAGCCCGTTATGTCAATCCAGAGCAAGTGCCGGATTATTTAGCTCAGGATTTTGTGTTACAAACGCCGCATGAATACTTAAGTGCTGTTGCTCCTTTGACAGACGCCGAACACATAGTAGAGGCAGTATTACCAGACGAATTGACCCGCCAGCATTTAAAAATACCGGCTTCCGAACCTTGTTTACGCCTGACACGCCGCACCTTCAGCAGAGGCGGAGCTGTCAGTTTCGCTTATCTGACCAGCGCAGGTAGCCGTTATCGTCTTGGTGGCCAACTAACGATCCAACCTAAAGCGTAAAGAGCTATCACTGTAAGCCCTGAAAAGGCCCAGAGCCGGCAGCTTTGTCCACTGATGCAGCAAAGTTTGTGACGGTCTTGAACAAAGTTGCAGAACATAGCTTAGGCGTTAGCAGTTGAGCCTTTGAAGCCCAATCCGGAAAATAGATAACAGTGCACTATTTAAAGGCGCCGCCACAGCGGACGAGCAATACTCAACTGAGTGCCGAAGTCAGTTGCTCTCAACCGGACAGTTCCTTCACTCCTGAGACAAAAGGGTCGCAGTACTATCGTCCTTGTCTCTAAATTATTTATTGCCAGCAAATTTATAGGATTGTTTTTAAACCATTAGTTTAATTACATTTTTTAACACAAAGCACCAGTTTGGTGCTCTTTTTTTATAAGAAAATACTAAATTTGCACCAATCTGGCTAGACCAGTTAAAAAAACTTTGTTAGTTTCAGCAGCAAATATACCTATTGCCTCATTTCTAACCAATACTAAAACCATAACAGCAGTTGGAATTTGTCTATGAAACTTCGTGTTGCACATAAAATTTACCTGGGCTTTGGCTTTATTGCCTTGCTGTTGTTAGTCGCCAGTTTATCGTCGCTTTGGAGTTTCGCTGTAGTGAATAGCAGCAGCAGCCGCATGAATGAAACTGCAGTGCCGGTGCAGCAAAAAAGCAATATGGCTCAAATTCAGTTACTTAAGCTCGCCAAGTTATCCGCTCTTGGTTACACCGCAGAAGAAGCCGCAAAAATTAAGTCGTATCAGAGCGAATTCTCACAAGCTGCAGAGGTGTACGGTCGCCAAATGGCTGGCCTGACTCCGCTGGTGGCAAAAGAAGTCAGTTTACAAAAGCCCTTAGCTGAAGCTCAACAAACCTCGCAAGCCTACCAGCAAGCAGTTGATTTGTTATTTAAGGCTCGTTTAGAAGCAATAGCGCAGGGAAACAAGGCTGCAGCAGAGCTGAAAGAATTAGAGAACCTGATCGATACAGCAGGCGCAACGCTGGTCGATATTTCATTTTTAGAAGCGCCAGGTAAAGCGGCGCAAATGGCGTTGCTGGAAGGAGCTGCCGGGCGGGTAGACGGTCAGCTACTGGGATTATTAAAAACTGTACGCGAAATTGCAGCCATGACAGATCCGGTACAGTTGGCCACAAGTCAGGAAAATCTTGAGTTTGCCTTTAGTGATATGCAAGGCAATCTGGATTACATAGCCAACATTGTCAAACAAGTTGGGGCTGACGATTTATGGCAGGATTTTCTGGCGCAATTAGACGAAGCGAAAGCGCGAATTGCAGGCACAAACAACCTGGTTAGCATTAAATTACTCCAGGTGAAACAGCTACAGACAGCACGGCAGCAACTTGATCTATCTGAACAGCAAGTGACACAAGCGGTAGCTGCACTGGACCAAATGATTAGTCAGGCCGATAGCCAGTTCAGTTCTTTACAACAAAGTTTATCTTCCGCTTTAAATTCAGGCACTATCCGTGCAGTCATTATGTTGATTGTTCTGGTCGGTCTGGCCATAGGTGCCGCTTATCTGACGATCAAAGCTATGATTACTCCTTTGTCTGGGATTAACAGAGTACTGGATCAGATAGCCAAAGGTGATTTAAGCCGGGAGTTAGCCATTAATTCAGAAGATGAATTTGGTGAGTTATCTACGAATGTGAATACGTTGATCAAAGCCCTCAGGCAACTTATAGAACAAATCCAGCAAGGTGTGCTGGAATTGAATCAAAGCGCCAGATTATCCAGCCAAGAAGTCAGCGCTATACATCAGGCCCTGAATACCCAGCATCACCAGGTTGCAGAAGTAAACACAATCACCAACCAACTTGCCAGCAATACTCATCAAATTGCAGAACAGGCCGACATGGCACAACAACAAATGCAACAAGCGTTAAAACAAAGCCAACAAATCGATCAGGTCTCGGCAGCCAACAACACCCTGATCCAGGAATTGGCGCGGCAATTGAACGATACAAGTAACACAATGCAGGCTGTTAATACCGAATCAAACAACATAGGCGGCATTCTAACCACTATCCGTGGCATAGCGGAACAAACCAACCTACTGGCGTTAAACGCCGCTATAGAAGCAGCCAGAGCAGGTGAACAAGGCAGAGGTTTTGCCGTCGTGGCGGACGAAGTCCGATCTTTGGCTGTACGCAGTCAGCAGGCCACAGACGAAATACGCACTATGATTGGCAGCTTACAACAACAAAGCATGCAAGCAGTCACATCTATTGAGAAAGGCCAGCTGGATGCAAATAACTGCGTCGCGCAAAATGGGCAGTTGATGGCTGCACTGGCCGAAATAAACCATGCCATAGAAGCTATGCATCAAATCAGTGACAATATTGCCACTACCACCTCCAGTCAATTGCAGCTGGGAACTGCCATAGAGCAAAGCATGCATAGTATGGTGGATTTAGCAGAGCAAAGTACTGAGCGGGCGACATCAACACTTGAGCAAAGCGCCCAAGTCGCTACAGCCGCAGGCACCCTGGAAAATGCAGTACGCAGTTTTAAATTACATTAAGTTATTAAATGAGATCCCAACGATAGCCAGAGCCTTTGCTCTGGCTTTTTTATACTTGTTATTCTGCCTATTTCCCGAATGCTACTTAAAGCTTAGCAGCGACCAATCTTCTTCTGCCCGTCCGTGTTTTGTAGCACAACACCAAAAAGTCCTGAATAGTTTTGTTGATTGGCAATAAATCAGCTTTAGGTTTGAATACTTGATATGGTGCTTAAAAAAATGGCCAGACAGTGTCTGGCCAGGCAGGAAGTGTGTAATCCGTTATCTTTGTTCGTTCCATGTCTAACATTCGTAAACGCTTGATCATCATGACAAATACAGAGATAAAAACATGACGAAAGCTTTATATAGCTTTATATCACCCTTATATCAGCGCCAATTGGCTGAAATTTTGAGCATTCATGTATTTTTTCAGTCGCTGCTGATCAAAAAGTTCAATACCTGCTTCGGCCGCAAACAAACGCACCTGACTATTAATTTTCTGGTAGCAAACAATTAATCCACGTTGGCAGTTCAGCGATAACATTTGTTGAAACACAGAACGAACCTGGGCCACTGTCAGTGCTTCATCAAGCTCAGGTTGAATATAAAGCAGTAAAGCCTGTTGCTGGCGACGGACTAAAAAGTGAGACTCACAATCTTCTACCGACTCCATTTCACGGCCATAAAACTGCAATAAAAGCTGAGTGTTTTCTTTGAATTGCTGCTGTTGCCGTCCAAGCTTAGTGCCTTGCGGCCACCAGATAGGGTTCAGTACTTCTTCCTGACTTTCCAGTTCCAAAAAGGCGAGGATATTAAACAACAGTGCTAACAGAAACATGGAGACAAAAAGCCACAGCATCACACTGGACCAGGTTGAGCTTAACACCCAACTTTGACTGCCTGACAACACTGAATACTCAGAAAATAACAGGTAGGTCGCGCCTGCAATTATTCCTGCAGCTGTAGCAACACAAGAGCTGATCAACCATTTGTTATTCATTACAGGTACTCCACACAGATTTGATAACAGCAGTATCTAATCGGTGAGAGTTTTTTACCTGAAATAACCCTGATATTTGCTTTATATCTGATTAACCCGCGAATCAAAAGCTGCGAATTTGTTGACAACAAATTCCCGCCCCAGTTACATAGACTATTGTCAGCAACAGGAGCGACCATAAAGGTCGCCCCTTGGGTAAAATCTGAGCTTTACCTATTTAACGCTGCAGTTTTATGGGCTGAGTGTTCTAGACCAAACATTGAAGTGGAATTTTTGATGGGCCTGAATACACCGCAAACCTAGGATGTTTTTTTCGGCAATATGGCAAAACGCCCCTCAAATACAGCGACCTTTTGATCGTCACAAAATATTCCAACCTTGATATCAAGTCTGGCTTTACGCTGTTGTGATAATGCGGAGAAATCCGGTTGGCTTTGATGCCGCCAACAACGCCCCTCAGCAGGACCTGTGACAGGTTTCAGATAACGAATATGAGCATCCGCCAATACAATGTCACCATCAAGTTGCTGATCTTTCAGTAATAACCAGACCATTCCCCAACCCGTTAAAGTCGCTAATGTATAAATGCTGCCTGCGAACATAGTCTGATGCAGATTGATATTTGGTTCGAGCGGTGCCACACAACAAATCTTTTGGCTGTCTACCTTCTGCACTTTTACCTGCATATAAGAAGAAAGCGGGATCTTTTGCCAGAACGTTTGTTGTAACTCAGGTATCCATTGCTGCAGCTGCTCTGGCGCTGCTGAAAAAGCCAAAGTCTTTGCGTATCGATGATGAGCTATACCAAATAGGGCATTTGCAGGTTCCAGATAGTGATATCCAGCTTTCTGATAAAAACCAGCAGCAGTCTCACGGGCATTTAAGATGATACGCTGCATCCCTAATTCCAGTGCAACCTGCTCCAGTTGCTGTAAAACCATAGCTCCTAAACCATGCCCCTGCCATTGATCCGATACAGCCATATACCTGACCTGGGC
>NZ_JAIWOI010000304.1 GCF_020217005.1 Rheinheimera sp.
CGTCTGTTCGTCAACTTTATGCAACCGACCTACAGCAACCACTTCACCAGCTTCGGTGCAGACCATACGATGATAAGATTGAGCTTCAGAGTCATCCTGCTCTGAGCCTTTGGGCTGATCCCAGGGTGCACGCAGTACCTGCCAACGCAGTTGATAATAAGCCAGCCATTGAGCTTCAGTCTGTGGGGCGCTAAGCTGCCAGTTCACTTTATGATCCTGTAGTCCGTGTGTTTGAGGGTATTGTGGAACAAAAACCTGCTGCTATACAACAATTAGTCTGGTTTCAAGCCGGACCACCCCGGCTGGAACTGACAGAAGAAGGTAGATTTTTATGCCTGTATCTGGACGGCATCATGCAAAGTAAAATGAACCTATTGGCCCCGGCAGCGACTTTATCCGGCCACTTGGAGCCTGTTCTGCAGTCCTTGCAACAGCATAAACCCGACACTGTTTTGCAATTAGGGCTGGGTGGCGGCGATATCAATCGGTTTATCTGCACCACTTTGCCTAAAACAGAGTTAGTCACAGTAGAGCTAAACCAGCGAGTAATTGAACTGTATAAAGATTTTTTCTGCTTGCGAGGTAACGAAAAACTCTTAGCTTTATCAGCTAAAGATTTTTTACAAGGTAATCAGCGGCAATGGACTTTTATATTCTGGGATATTTATCCGCTTTTTGCTGGCTGGCAACAGACTATGCAAAAGTTGTTGCTGCAGCAAGGCACCATTTTAATCAATTTGTCCCAACCCGAATATCAGGCGGAACTGGAGGCTTTGTTAATCAGGCGCCAGTATAGATGTCACCGGACAGAAGGTTATTTAAACCTGTTATACGAAGTCAGCGCTTTAACTGTTTAGTAAAAAGGTCACAGGACCGTTATTTACCAGCGCTACCTGCATATCGGCACCAAACTGCCCTGTTGCTACTTCAATTCCCTGGTTTCTGCAGTACAAAACAAAATCCTGATATAGTTTCTGTGCTATCTCCGGATGAGCCGCTGTGGAAAAACTGGGGCGCAGGCCTGAATTCGTATCGGCAGCCAAAGTAAACTGCGACACAACCAGCAGAGCGCCAGCAACCTGCTGTACGTTTAGATTCATTTTGCCTTGCTCATCAGAAAATACTCTGTATTTCAGTACTTTATCTGCCAACTTTTTCAGCTGTAATTCTGAGTCATCTTTTTCAACACCAAGCAGAACCAATAATCCGGTCTCAATAGCACCTACGACTTGCTGATCCACAGTGACACTGGCGGAACTCACCCGCTGAATTAAGGCTTTCATACAGCTTTTACATCCTCTACATCCAACAACTCAGCCATCACCTGACTGGCTCTATACAAAGTTTTGGCAATGCCATCTTCAGACGCTGAATGACCAGCATCGACAACCCAATTCAGTTGTGCGCCAGGCCAACGAGAGGCCAGACTATAGGCATTCTCCGCTTTACACACCATGTCATAACGGCCATGCACAATCTGGCAGGGCAGGTGACTGATTTTATGCAAAGATTTAAGCAACTGATCTGGTTCAAAAAAACACAGATGCATAAAATAATGATGTTCGATCAATGCCAAAGCCAACGCCGAGTCAGCATCCATCTCGCCACCAAGAGCAAATTCATTTGGCAACAATGTGGCAATGCGTGATTCCCAAATACTCCAGGCTAACGCAGCCTCCAGACGGATGGCCTGATCCTTGTGATGCAACAGCAACTGGTAAGCCTGCAGAATATCCAACTGAGGAAACTCCGCTACAGGCTTAATAAAATCCTGATAGTAATCTGGAAAAACCTGACTAGCTCCGCCTTCAGCTCTGTAAAGCCAATCAATATCCTGCTCACGGCCGAGGAAAATGCCACGAAGTATAAATCCAAGACAATGGTGTGGATAAGCCTGACCATAAGCCAGCGCCAGAGTACTCCCCCAGGATCCGCCAGCGACCACCCACCGTGAAAGACCTAGGTTATTACGGATCAACTCCATATCAGCGATCAAATCCTGGGTGCTGTTGTTTTCCAGTTGCAAAGCTGGTGTAGATAAGCCACAACCACGCTGATCAAAAATAATAATGTGATACAGAGCCGGATCAAACAGCTGACGATGAAAAGGTGAACTCCCCCCTCCAGGACCACCATGGCAGTAAATGACCGGGATCCCCTTAGGGTTACCACTTTGTTCCAGGTAAATGCGCTGACCATCAGGAGTTTCAAGCCAGGTCCTGGCAAATGCCTCAATAACATCAAGTCTGTTCATGTCGTTGTATCCTGCGCAGTTTGTGAGTCTGTCCCCAAATCTTCATGCACACTCAACTCCTGCAATAAAGCAGTTAATTCGGCCCCTAATAACACCACCAGCCAGACCAGATAGATCCATAAAAACAAAATGGGCACCAGAGCTAAGGCGCCATATATAGCCTGATAAGATGGAAATTGAGTGATGTAAAGGGCAAAACCCTCCTTTAAAAACTCAAACAACAAACTGGCGACTGCAGCACCGATCAAAGCATGGCGATACGACACTTTGGCATTTGGTACCACCAGATACAGCAGGAAAAATGCCAGAATCGAAAACAGATAGGGGGTTAATGCCAACAATACAGAACTTAAACCCGGGGTATATCCTTCTGCCAGGCTGGATAAAGACAAAATATAGGAGGTTACTGCGATAGAAGCCCCCAGCAAGATAGGGCCAAAAGTCAGAACCATCCAATAAATTGAAAACGAAATAATAAGTCTGGGACGCTTTTTGATACGGAATATTCTGTTGATGGTTTTGTCTATATTGTGGATCAGCATTAAAGCTACCACCACCAAAGCCCCAATGCCAACAGCTGTCATTTTACCAATATTCTCAACAAATCCAGCTATATAGAGCCTGAGCTCATCCCCTTTGGAAGGGACAACATTGGCATATAAAAAAGCTTCAAGCTGGTCTCGCCATTCACCAAACATCGGGAAGGCGCCCATCACTGAAAACATCACTGCAATAAAAGGCACCAGAGACAATAAAGAGATATAAGCCAGATAACCGCCAATCACGTTGATTTGATCATGCTGGCAACGTTTAAAGTACAGACTAATGAAGTTAGTACTCTGCTGAAACCATAATTTCAGTCGCTCTTTATCCCATCCTTGTGCCATTAAGCCTTACTCCACAAAGCTGAAGGCTTTACCTGAGGCAAGAGCTTCAGTTAAAGCCTGGCTTGGTTTTTCAATAAAATCAGCACCTTGCTGATCAATAAATAACACAGGCAACTTCAGCTCATCTGCCACTTTTAAACCCTGCTCACTGCCCATACACAAAAAGGCGGTAGACCAGGCATCACCCCAGGTTGGATCAGGGATCAAAATAGTGGTTGAGACTGTCGCATGAGACACAGGGCTGCCGGTACGGGCATCTAAAACGTGACTATAACGCACACCATCCTGATCATAAAAATGACGATAGGTGCCTGAAGTCATAATGGACAGAGGCTCATCCTGCTGTACCATGATGATTTTTTGTAACTTTTGCGAATCAGGCAGTGGCTTTTCAATAGCGACTCGCCAGGCTTTAGACTCTGGCTTTTTCCCCTTACTGACCAACTCGCCCCCTACTTCCACCAAATAATTCTGGATCCCCGCTTTATCCAGAATCTTCGCCAGTTGACCTACAGTGTAGCCCTGAGCAATAGATGAGACATCTACTCTTAACCCTGTGTGTTGTTTTGCTAAACTTTTATTGTCGACACGGCTCAATTTATCCAAACCTATAGTTTGTTTCAGCGCCTGAATTTGTTCAGCACTGGGTTTAGTCAGCTTATCACCACGAAATCCCCATAGTTCAAAGTAAGGTTTCACAGTTAAATCATAACAACCATCGCTATAAGCTGAAATCTGCTTGGCAATATCCACCAGTTGAACTAACTCTTCGCCAACCTCTACCGGATCTCCGCTTTGCTGTGCGTTAAAACCTTCAATAACAGAATCAGGTCTGTAGTTCGACATCAACACATCTATCCGATCGATCTCATCTTTTAATTGAGTTTCTAAACGGCCTTTATCGACGTCCTGTTCACTCCAGAAGCTGACAGTAAAAGTAGAACCCTGAGCCGGACCTGAAATACGCTGTATCTGATCGGGTTGACTACAGGCAGTTAAACCTAAAAGAAGGAGGGCAAAAACACTGGGGCTTTTAAACAACATAAGGCACTACAAACAAAAGGATGGATGGCGCCAGTGTAAACAAAACGTCGGATAAAATCCAGCCGACAAGGCCGTAGTTACTGGCTTACAGCGGGGGAGAAGCGTGAACTAAACGCTTAAATTCAGGTTTTGGTCGCTGCTAATTTGTGCAGCACATCACATCGGGTTAGTTTAGTTGCTTAGTTATCAGAAGAGGTTTACCAATGAAAAAGCCCCAGGCCTTTGCGCCTTTTATTTATTCCTGCATCGCAAGCGTCACACTGCTCTGTGCTGCACCAGCTTTAGCTTCAACGGCAACAAGCCAGTACTTTGAATCGGAAGATATTTTTGCGCTGGAATATGCCAATGATCCGCAAGTATCACCGGACGGTAAACAAGTGGTGTACGTGCGCAACAGCAACGATATTATGACGGACGGCACCCACAGCAGTTTATGGTTGCTGGATGTAAAAACCGGCCAGCAAAGCCCATTATTTGTTGACCAGTTTAACTATGGCAGTCCACGCTGGTCTGAAGATGGTAGTCGTATTGCGTTTATTTCCGACCGTTCAGGCTCACGCCAAATCCATGTACATTATGTCAAAGAAAACAAAACTGCTTTAGTCAGCCAGCTTGCTAAAAGCCCGGGCAACCTGAGCTGGTCCCCCGACGGCGAACAGCTGGCATTTACCATGAATGTGCCGGCTCAACCCACTAAACTGGCCAAAGCGACCAAAATGCCGAAAAAACCTGAAGGTGCCAAATGGTCCGAACCTGCAGTACTGATTGAACGGGCTCAGTATCAGGCCGATGGGCAAGGCTTTTTAAAATCAGAGTTCCGTCATGTGTTTGTCTTACCTTCCACCGGAGGTAAAGAACGTAAGCTGACGGACGGCGACTTTAACTATGGTTCAGACTTAAGCTGGACGCCGGACGGCAAAGCGCTGATTTTTTCAGCTAATATCAGCAAAGATTGGGAATACCAGCCACGCGACAGCGACTTATATCAATTCAGCCTGGCCGACAGTCAATTAAAACAACTGACCAGCATGGCAGGCCAGGAAACTGCCGCAGTATTTTCCCCAGATGGTAAGTACCTTGCTTTTGTCTGGGGCAATAATGAGAAAGTACCTTACACCAACGGCAAATTAAAACTGATGGACTGGCGCTCAGGCGAGATTAAAGATCTGACCAGGGAGCTCGACAGAGACGTCGAAAACCCACAATGGCTGGACAACAGCAGTCTGGTGATCCAGTTTGATGATAAAGGCAAACGTACACTTGCTTCGGTGTCATTATCCGGCAAGCTGCAGCAGTTAACCGATCAGCTGTCAGGTGCGGCTTTACCTCAGCCTTATTTAAGTGGCGAATACAGTGTGGCGAATGAAGTGATTGCCTTTACTCAAGGCAATTCTCAGCGTCCGGCAGATGTGGCTGTGATAGCAAACGGCAGAACCCGTACTTTAACAGCGTTAAACGAAGATGTACTTGGCCACAAGAAATTAGGGCAAGTGCATGAAATTAATTACAAATCTTCTTTTGATGGCGAGCCGATTCAGGGCTGGTATATCACACCACCAGATTTTGACCCTAATAAAAAATACCCCATGATGCTGGAAATTCATGGTGGCCCACATTTAGCTTATGGCCCACATTTCAGTGCTGAAATGCAACGTTTCGCAAAAGAGGGTTACGTGGTGTTTTACGATAACCACAGAGGCAGCTCGTCTTACGGCGAACGTTTTGCCATGTTATTACACGGCAAATACAGCTCACCTGAGGATTACGCCGACCACGATTCAGGCGTCAATGCGATGATAGCTCTGGGCTTTGTCGATAAAGATAATTTATTTATAGCCGGCGGTTCTGCCGGTGGTATTGCCACTGCTTATGCAGTAGGCCTGACCCAACGTTACAAAGCAGCAGCAGTGGTGAAACCTATTATCAACTGGTTAAGCAAAGTACTGACTGGTGACAGCTATTTATATCAAACCTTCCATCAATTCCCCGGTGTGCCCTGGGAAAATGTTGAGCATTACTGGAAACGCTCGCCTTTATCGCTGGTCGGTAATGTCACCACTCCTACTATGCTGATGACAGGCGAAGCCGACAGACGCACACCAATCAGTGAATCTGAGCAGTTTTACCAGGCACTGAAAATTCGCAAAGTCGACACTGTGATGGTGCGTATTCCTGGCTCACCTCACGGTATAGCTAATAAACCCAGCCGTATGATCACCAAGATTGAGTACATTCTGGCCTGGTTTGAGCAGTATAAGACCAGTTCCAACTAGCACTGCAAAAGCCCGGTTTTCCGGGCTTTTTTTCGCCTGCAAGACAAGCTGAGCATCAGGCTTGTATATAAGTGCAATTTTGTTAGTCTTGTTTCAGGCAATCAGTTCAGACAACCCTACGGGAAATAACAGATGGCACAGTGGCTTAGCGGTACAGTAACGGCAAATACATACTGGACTAACACCTTATTCAGCCTGAAGGTGAAAACCGAGCCTGTTGATTTTATTGCTGGTCAGTTTGTCCGCTTAGCTTTGGATACAACAGATGGCAAAGTGCAGCGTGCCTATTCACTGCTGAATAGTCCGGGCGACGCAGAGCTGGAGTTTTTAATCAGCACTGTGCCTGATGGTTTGCTAACCCCTCTGCTACAGCAACTGAAAGCCGGCGATACAGTGCAAGTCAGTCAGCCTGCCAGCGGCTTTTTTATTCTGGATGAAGTGCCGCAAGGGAAGAACCTCTGGCTGATATCAACAGGTACTGGTATAGGGCCTTATTTATCTATGCTTGGCACAACAACGCCATGGCAACGTTTTTCGTCCATAGTGCTGCTGCACAGTGTACGTTTTGCTGCTGAACTGGTGTATCAGCCACTGATCCGGCAATTTCAACAGCGCTACCCCAATCAGCTGCATTATCAAGCCATAGTCACAAGAGAAGCTTACCCTGGCGCTTTATCGCATCGTATTCCGGAATTAATCAGCCAGGGCACAGTGCAACAAGCCTGTGGCCAACCACTGGATGTCCATTCTCAGGTGCTGCTGTGTGGGAATCCGCAGATGATCACAGAAACCAAAGCTGTATTAGAAAGTCTGGGACTGAAAAAGAATTTGCGCCGCGATCCTGGCCAAATCACGGTAGAGCAATACTGGAAATAGAGTCAGGTGTTCATACAGCGCCTGTAACAAGAGGGCCGCTAAGCCGCGACAGCCTGACACTCCTTAGCAGCTCCAGAAAGTCTACTTTCAGTTCTGCTCAACTGTTTTTGTTCACTCTATCCTTTTACGATTTCCGCTAAAGTTCTGAATAAACAATGAGCTGGCGCGAAAAAAATTTCTGTTAGATCCGTCGAAAAAGTTTTGCCTTCCACAAAACCAATTCGGAAATAACTGCAAATATGATAAATTTGAAATTAAATATAAACTAATGTATAAAGATAACCTAATTGGTCCCTCTACAACGCTACTTGGCGAGACTTTTATATGCTAAATACTTTAACCGCCCCTGCTGTACGTTTATCTCGCTTTCTGAGTTTCAAAGGTAAGTTTTTACTGATCTTTGCCGCTTCGATCATCCCGGGTTTGTTACTGCTGGGGGTGTCGGTGTTAAACGACTTGTCGGCCATAGAACGGGACAAAACAGAACTGGCAGGTAAAAAGTATATAGAAAAACTGACTCCCGTCAGCCGCGCTATATCCGATCACAGAGCCTCAACAGCCGCAGTGCTGAATGGTGATGATACAGTGCGCACTCAGGTGCGGCTTAATGCCGCTGCTATTAACGCCGCATTAGCTGAACTGAACAATCACGCTCTGAAAATTCAGGCAGAACAGTGGCAAGCCAAAATTTCAGAATTTAACCGCAAATGGCAATCGCTGGAACAACAATGGACTGAGATGTCAGCCAGTCAGAACTCATTGGCCCACATCGAACTCATTGGTCTTGTGACTGAGTTCAGGCACCATGTTGCCGGTGACACAGGTTTATTACTTGACCCGGATGCCAGCACTTATTACCTGATGATTACCGCCGTTGACAGCCTGCCTGCACTGTCAGAGCAGTTGCAACAGTTACGTGGTTCTGTGTCTTCAATCCAGGCCTCAGGCCAGTCGAATGAGAAAAGATTGGGCCGAATGGAAAGCACTGTGCAGCGCGAACTGCCACGTATGATCCAAAGAATCAATAATGATTTGGAACTCGCTTCAGACATAGACCCTGAAGCTGCTGTTTTGCTGCAACAACAATGGGAACCTGTCGCCAGTTTAATCAGTAGTTTTAGTCAAAAATTGATCGGTGATCTGCTTGCTGGTGAGCTTTCGTCTGTTCAACTGCAAAACCAGCTGCAAGAATTGGATGCCTTACTGAAGACGATTCTTGAGTTGGAAAGTTTTATGACGGAACGATTAGAACAAGGGTTACTGCAACGTATCGATACAGAATGGCTTGGGATCTATCAGTTGTTGGCTTTTGGCTTAAGTATTCTGTGTTTGGTTGGCTGGTTGATTGCAGGCTTTGCCAGGGATTTAACGCGCAGAGCAAAAGGCTTGGAGCAAGACATGGCTACTCTGGCTGCTGGCGACTTCAGTGCTCATGTGCGGGATAGAGGGGATGACGAATTGAGCCGTGTCGCGCAAAGTGCCGCCAGTCTGTCGAAACAATTAGGCGGCATCATGCAGGAAATAAAACACGAAGCAATTCAATTGATGCAGGCTGCGAACAATATAGCAGCGACCAGTTCGCAACTGGCTAACTCCAGTGCAGAGCAAAGCCATGCCGCAACTTCAATGGCTGCGGCTATGGAAGAGTTAACAGTGAGCGTAAGTCATATGGCAGAAAACGCTGAACAGGCCAGACTAAAAACTGAAGAATCAGGTAAAGCCTCTGTCTCTGGCAGTAAGGTGATCCATGACACAGTGCAAAGTATGCAAAGTATTGCAATGACGGTGAAAGAGGCCTCAGCCAGCGTCGCCGCTCTGGGTAATGATGCCAAGGCGATATCAGGTATTGTCGATGTGATCCGTGCTATTGCCGATCAAACCAACTTACTGGCATTAAACGCCGCCATTGAAGCAGCCAGAGCCGGAGAATCAGGGCGTGGATTTGCAGTTGTTGCTGACGAAGTCAGAAATCTGGCCGCACGTACCGCAACCTCAACCAGTGAAATTAGCCAAATGATAGAGCGGATCCAGAAAGGCACCAGTCTGGTGGTTAACAATATGGAAAGAGGCACTCAGCAGGTTGAGCAAGGCGTATTGTTGGCCAGTGAAGCAGGCCAGGCCATCGCCAGTATAAGTCAGGGTTCAGATTTGGTAGAGCAAATGGTGCAAAGTATGACTTTAACTTTAAATGACCAGGCAGCAGCCGCAGCGGAAGTGGCACTTAAAGTTGAAAGCATTGCCCAGATGTCGAATGAAAACACTCAGGCCACGCAAAGCTCTGCCCGGACAGCTGAAGACTTAAGAGCTGTGGCAAAAGAACTGGATGACAGAGTCAGTCAGTTTAAGTTCTGATCTAAAGAGTAAGGATGCCTGTATTGAGGCATCCTTAACACTGAGTTACAGGCAAAGTCAGTGAGCCTTTGACTTGTTCCCGCTGATAGATTTCCACAAGACACAACTGACTGGCCACAGCTTCATCACTGATTTTCAGATCAGTGACAGTTTTACCTTTGATTTTCAGTTCTACGTGCTGGTCTTTTGCTAATTGATTCAGGCTATGCACGACACAAATGTTGTTTGCCAAGCGGTGGTTTAGTGCTAAGTCTAAATCACCTACACCAGCTATTCTGCTTAAATCTTTGTCCAGACTAATACGTAAATCAGGT
>NZ_JAIWOI010000305.1 GCF_020217005.1 Rheinheimera sp.
TTGTGATCTGGGGTAAAACCAGCAAACTGCACTGTAAATACCAGTACATCTTCAAAAGCTAAATTGTCTTGTTCAGACTGGGGAAAATCCATCGTCAGTTGTTGTAATGCACCAACAGAAGCAGGTTTGACCAGAGTTTCAGCACCAGGGAAAAGTGCTTTTTCTAACTTTTCCTGCCAGCTTGGACCAAAAACCCAACGATATAAAGCGGTATGAGGCTCCCGACTGGCTTGTTGATACCAAGTGTTTTGTAATGCAGCTATTTTTTCAGTTTTCAGATAATACCGCAGCGCCGTATCTTCAGGACAAGAGGCAACGGAAAGTACAGGCTTTTTCCCAAGCGCTATGACTTGCGTATTATTTGGGTCTTGCTTCGTTTGCCACCACTCGGTCGCCAACACAGGACCTGCGCATATAGCCAGGATTAATACTGCCGAAAATTTCATCACCACCCTCCAGTTGCCGCGCCATTGTAGGAGAACAAGGCATATTTGCAACCTTTCACCTCATTGAGCTACCAAAACAACAGCCAGTA
Organism: Rheinheimera sp.; assembly: GCF_020217005.1. Classification (GTDB taxonomy): domain Bacteria; phylum Pseudomonadota; class Gammaproteobacteria; order Enterobacterales; family Alteromonadaceae; genus Pararheinheimera. The sequence continues at coordinate 536 of NZ_JAIWOI010000305.1, forward strand.
TCTGTGGTTTTAGCTAAATCTGCGCTGAATTATAAGTGCGTGATGCAACACAACAAGCCTCAGGATAAACGCAGTTTTATCAGAGCGAATGCAAACCAGATAGTTTCAGAGGCTGGCGCATATTTTGTTATGCACCCCAGTCAGATATCAACTAGAAAGCTTCAACAGCTGACACTTTGGCTTGGTAACGGTGAATCGCAGCATTTAATTTTTGCATAAATCCCGGATTTTTCTTCAGATAAGTTTTGTTGATGTAAATAGCAAAAGGCAGGTTTACCTCTTGCTGAAAGTTGTACAACTCACTGTCTATACCTTGTTGCTTCATCAGAGTTTTTATTGTCAATTCTGGTAATAAAATGGCGTCTACCCTTTTGAACTTCAATAAATTTAACAGACCTCTGATATCAGTGGTGCCAGCTGTCACCTGATAATGTTGCTCTTTTAGCCAGTGAAATGCATTGCTGTTTGTTTGAGCTGAAACCTGAGCCTGATGTTTAAAACCTGCAGCACCAGGTTTTAAGTCTGAGCGTTGCTTTAACCAAACCCAGGTCCATTGGATCATCAATACCGGTTGTGAGAATTCGGCCATACTGTTGCGTTCTGCACTTTCGGTCGCCAGAAAAAAACCATCTACTTTGCCCTGTTGTAAATCAACGGCAGCACGACCAAAATGAGGCACTAAACGTACAGAAAATGGCAGCTGTAGATCAGCCATAATAGCGGCCACCGCTTCATAGCCTATACCTTTATTTTGTCCCTGTTCCTGATAGGTATAAGGCGGGTAATCCGGCATCAAAAACCTTAGTTCTCCCCTAGCCATAGCCTTATCCACAAGGGAACAATAAAGAAGCACACACAATACCAACCTGAACATAAGTGCCTACCGTTTAAAAAAGTCAGTTGAGACAGGGTTAACTCTAGCAGTAATACGGAGATAGCAAAGATAAATGAACAGTCACTGGTATCTGGCTTCCTTGTGAAGCAGTAGGGCATTCGTTTTAATGACTTGATTGTTCGAGTGACAAATGTCGGCTGCACTGTAAAATACTTGAATAAAAAAACATATGATTGGGTAATAAGTGTTCAATTTCAGTTTGTTAGCAACAGGAAAAAGCCGGGCATGCTAAAAGTTACACTGGAACAGTGGCGAATGTTTAAAGTCGTGGCTGATCACGGCGGCTTTAATCAGGCGTCGGCCGTGATCCATAAAAGCCAGTCCAGTATTCATACTGCGGTACAAAAAATTGAGGCCAGCTTAGGAGTAGCTTTATTCCGTGTAGAAGGCCGCAAAACCTTACTGACTGCAGAAGGCGAAATGATTTTACGCCGGGTTAACTATTTGCTGGATGAAGCGCTGCGCGTGGAAGATGTTGGCCTGACGCTGGCCGAAGGCATTGAAACTAAGTTACGCATCGCTGTGGATGAAATATTCCCACAGCATTTATTGTACAAAGCGTTGGAAAACACCTCTGCTGCTTACCCTATGCTGCGCATTGAACTGAGTGAATCTATTTTATCCGGTGCGAAAGAGCTACTGGAGACTTTTCAGGTCGATATTGCAGTCTCGCCTTTGACCATCAAAGATATTTTCAGCGAAGAGTTGTGCCAGATAGAATTTCTGGCAGTCGCCTGCCCTACCCATCCGCTTTTTACTATAGAACGCGACCTGACTATTGAAGACTTAAAGTCTCATCGGCAAATTGTTGTTCGCGATTCAGCCATATCCCAACGTAATGACGAAGGTTGGCTCGGCGCTAATCAGCGCTGGACCGTCAGTCATATGCGCACTTCGATAGATATGATTAAAAAAGGTTTAGGCTTTGCCTGGTTACCTTTAACTTCTATAGTGGACGATTTAGAGCAGGGTCTGCTAAAACCTTTACCACTTTGTAACGGGCGCAGCCGAAAAGTGAATCTGCATTTGCTATTTCTGGATGCCGACAAGCTTGGCCCTGCTGCCCGCACATTTTTAGGTGAGCTCCGTTATCAAAGTATGGATTTGCCGACCTCAGAAGATATGTAAATGAAATTGGGGTCAGATCACATTAGTTACGCATAACTTATGTGATCTGACCCCATTTTTATTGATTTACCGGCGACCAGGCTGGAGTTGCTGCTTCAGGTTTTTTATACCAAGCCGGATAAGCAGTCTGGCTGGCGTATCGTACTTCACCTGCTACTACGGTCAGATCTGCTTCAGTTTGTAATAGCTTATGTTCAGCAACGGTTAAAATATCCTGATTCAGCACCACAAAGTCTGCATACATACCAGGCTGAATTTGGCCTTTCACCAACTCTTCCCCAGAAAAATAAGCACTGCCAGAGGTAAAGACTTTTAAGGCTGTTAATCTGTCCAGCGTATTTTCTTTACCATATAAAGGGGTGCCACCCACAGTTTTACCCGACACTGCCCAGTAATAAGTCGCCCAGGGGTTAAAGCTGGCTACACGGGTGCCGTCTGTACCAAAACCCACTGGAATACCCAGCTCCAGCATCTTTTTAAAAGGTGGGCTTTGTTCTGTTTTGGCTTTGCCATAACGCTGTAAGAAGTCTTCACCGGCAAAAGCCATCCGGCCCTGCACTGCAATAGCGCCACCTAAAGCTTTGACACGTTTCAGGTTTTTATCTGAAATAGTTTCAGCATGGTCGATAATCCAGCGTACTTTATTCAGTGGTTGCGTTTGGTTAATAGTTTCAAACACCGTCAGCATACGTTCAATCGACTCATCGTAAGTAGCGTGGATTCGGAAAGGCCAGCCTTGCACTAAATGCAAACGTACTATTTGCTCTAACTCCGGATCGGCGTCTGCGTCCAGTTCTGGCCGTGTCGACATAAAGTTTTCGTAGTCAGAAGCTTTCCAGGACAACAGCTCACCACCGCCTTCAACTACATACCCATTATCCATATGCAAATGCAGGTTCTGATTGTTTTTGTAGTTGCTCATCCACTGACTGAAACTGCTCATTTCCTTGCCCGGAGTTTGTGGGAATAAATAGTTCGACACCCGGATTGGCAATTTACCTGTTACAGCCAATACGGTAGAAGCTTGATAGTTATCGGGAAAATCATGGCCACCGCCGCCTGCATCCACCACACTGGTTACACCTAAACTCAGCAGCTTACTGTAAAACTGTTTGCTGGAATTCAGCTGGTCGTCCTGCGACAACTGCGGCAGCGCAGCGATAGTTTTGTACAAAATAGTTGGATTAGGGTCGGCAATTAAACGGCCTGTTAGTTCACCCTGTGCATCTTTTTCATAATAACTGTCTTTAGGCGCCACGGAATCTTTAGTGATCCCCAGCACTTGCATGGCTTTTTTATTCAGCACGGCACCAGAATACAAATGCAGTACAAAAACCGGCGTATTGGGCGCTATGGCTGTCAGTTCTGCTGATGTAGGTAAACGCTTTTCTTTAAACTGATAAGGGCTGAATCCCCCCACAACCCGTGCCCACTGGCCTTCTGGTGTCACTTCGACATTTTTTTTCAGCAAAGCCAAAGCATCTTTTAATGAGGTTAAGCCTTCCCACCGGGTTTCTAAATTGTAAAAGCGACCACCACGCACCACATGCAGGTGAGAATCGTTGATGCCAGGGATCACACGACGGCCCTGGGCGTCTATCAGTTGAGTGCTGGCTGTTTTTTGTGCCAGCAGGCTTTGGCTGTCTGTACTTAATTGCTCGAAGCGGCCATTGGTGACAGAAAAGGCCGAATATTCTTTGCCATCAAAGGTTTGAATTTTTGCGTTGTAAACTATTAAATCAGCCGCCATCAGGCTAAATGACAGACCAGAGGCGACGGCCGCAGCTACTAAATGTTTTACCAGTTTCATAATATTTTCCTTTTAATTCAGCGTTCTGCAGTTACTCAGCAGCAGCCTGTTTGCCATTTTGAGACGAAAAAAATACTGCTAAAGACTCAATATCCTGATCCGACAGTGCACTGGCATTGGCCTGCATAATAAAAGCCAAACCGCCCTTACGTTTACCGTCGCGATACGCCTTTAAGGCATACTGCAAATACTCTTTATTTTGGCCGGCCAGATTAGGGTTAGTGGCCACAGGAGCTATACCAAATTCACCATGACAACCTAAACACTGCTGTGATAACACCTGACCTTTGGCATACAACTGCTCGCTGCTGGCTACAGAGTGTTGACTGAATGTGCCTGCGACTATCAGTAAAGCTAAAGCTGTTAAAGTCTTCATCTTCGCCTCCTTCCTCTTTTGATAAAAAGGCCACTGATCGTGGCCTTCTGCTCAAGTTGCCTTAGAATTACTGACCTTCTTTGGCATGGAACATTTCAGTGGCATAAATCAAACCTAAGCCATAACCACCTGCATGTTCTTTGGCAATATCAGTCACGGCTTCATAGGAGGCAGTGCGAGCCCAATCACGTTGCAGCTCCAGCATGTATTGCAACCAGGTTACTGGACGGGCACCAGCCTGGATCATGCGCTGTACTGCCATATCGTGGGCTTCTTTGCTGACGCCGCCCGAAGCATCAGTGACAAAATACACTTCGTAACCTTCGTCTATGGCCGACAATACAGGTCCAACACCACAAACTTCAGTCCATAAGGCTGCAATTACAATTTTGTTTTTCTTAAATTTTTTCACCAGATCCGTGACACGTTTATCTTCCCAGGTATTCATGGTAGTACGGTCTATCGGAGTTTGTTCAGGAAAGACTTTTTGTAATTCCGGGAAAAGAGGGCCACTGAACGACTTGGCTGCCACTGTCGTTAGTATGGTTGGCACTTCAAAAGCTTTGGCTGCTTTGGCTAAACCAGTCACGTTATTGCGAACTTCTTCCACTGTATGAGAACGGGTTGCAAAGGCCATTTGTGGTTGGTGGTCAATTAAAATCAATGTATGGTTGGTTGGTGTTAACAGCGTCTTGCCAGGCTCACCAGCTATAGCTGGTGCACTGATAGCAGCAAACAAAGAAACACCAGCGATAACAGATTGTAATGTTTTGTTTAATTTGAACATTTTAAAATTCCTTCTGGATAATTGAGTTTTGGTTTTGTTAATGGACGACTGCGTAACCAGTCCATGAGTCACATAATAGAGCAATAAAAAAGAATGAAAATTAGATAAAAACGCGTCTTTCATTCTCTTATTGAGAATTTTAAAATGTAATATATCTGCTAGCCACTCAGCTTTAGTTTCACACCCCTTTCACATTCACTGCTTTAAGCTTTGCGCCTCACAAACAGATTGCTGTGTTTTCGATGGAGCAGTACAGGACAACGTTATGGCACAACGAAGAGGAATAGACTTAATGCTGGGTATAGGTGCAGTAGTAGCCGCAATAGCAGCGCTTTGGTACGGGCTATTTGGTTTAAAGCCATATAGTTTAAGCGCGGAGGAATTGACTGCACGTTATGCTTACCCAGCAAAACAGCAGGTGCAACTGGAGCTGAAAGAACTCAGTCGCCAAAGCTTTGAGTTTACTTACCAGAGCTTTGATGGCGTGACTGTGAATGGTCGTATTAGCTACCCTGCAGATCCAAAAACTATTCAGAACCCGGTGCCTGTGTTGATTGGTGCTCATGCCATGGGCCGCAGTCAAATTCGCTGGTGGCAAAGCAGTTTCAAAGACAGAGCTACCTTTGAGCAAACGGATAAAATCACAGCTATGGCATTGGCCAAAGGTTATGCGGTTGTCGCCATTGATGCCCGTCTTCATGGTTTACGCAAAGACCCCAATATAAGCATTGTGGATATTATTGATAATTTACACTGGTGGGGAGAACGTGAGCCTTACGAAACCATGCTGATAGATACAGTGCGGGATCATAGAGTGCTGCTGGATTGGTTAGTACAACAACCCAAACTGGATAAAAATAACATCAAACTGGCAGGTTACAGCATGGGCGCACAAATCAGCTTGCTGCTGGCTGGAGTCGACTCTCGTATTCACAGCGTTGCAGCCATAGTACCGCCTCATATGAACAGCACTACTGCAGTGGTCGCGCCGCTTAATCTGATGGCAGGTCTGGCAGATAACCAGGTTTGGCTATTTACTGCTGATGACGATGAATACGCCAGCATCCAACAGAATCAACAGCTGTTTGACGCGTTACCCAACCCGGATAAAAAGCTATTTCGTTTCGCAAGTGGTCATCTGTTGCCGGCTGATTATGTGACCAAACTAGAGCCCTGGTTATAAACCAAAGCTCTTCCTTCATAAATATACCCAAAGTAATTGGAGTTGCGGGGAGGCGACAAGAGCGTGAGACCCCAGGAGCATAGTTTACCTATGTGCAATTGGATTGAAGCGAAAACGAGCCGCATACCCCCAGCATAGTACTTGCAAAACAACTGGGGCGATGGCTCGAAGTCAACAAAGCTGCAGCTTCAAGTACGAAGGGTATTAATGGCTAAACTGCAAAGCTGCCAAACGGGCATACAGCTCGCTGTTTTGCAGCAATTCGGTATGAGTGCCCTGAGCTACTATGCGGCCGGCTTCCAATACCACAATACGATCGGCTGCCAGTACTGTGGCCAGCCGGTGGGCTATCACTAGTGTAGTGCGGTTTTGCGCCGCGTTGTCCAGCGCCTGTTGCACTTGTCGTTCGCTTTCAGCATCTAATGCACTGGTCGCTTCATCCAGCAATAACACCGAAGGGTTACTTAAAATAGCTCTGGCTATTGAAATACGCTGGCGTTGCCCTCCGGATAAACGCACCCCACGTTCACCTAAATAGGTGTTGTAGCCTTCGGGCAAGGCCAGAATAAAGTCGTGTGCCGCTGCCATTTTTGCTGCAGCCTGCACTTCCTCTTCTGAAGCTTCAGGACGGGCGTAACGGATATTATCCAGTACAGAAGCTGCGAAAATTACAGTGTCCTGCAGCACTATACCAAATGGCTGCCGGGCATCTGTTAAACGCAGATCCTTTAAATCCATGCCGTTAAATTTCACCTGACCTTGTTGCGGATCGTAAAACCTCAGCAGCAACTGGAACAAAGTGGTTTTTCCGGCGCCGGAGGGGCCAACTAAGGCTATATGTTCACCTGGTTTAATCTGCAGCGAAAAATCCTGTAAGGCCAAGGTATCTGGCCGCGACGGATAACTGAAATTGACGTGGCTAAACTCAATACCCAGACCAGCCAAATGATGTTCGGGTACGACCAAAGGCAGAGGAGCAACGCTTTCCTGCACAGGGGATTGTACATTCAATAGCTGCATTAAACGCTCAGCCGCTCCGGCAGCGCGCTGTAAATCGCCCCATACTTCGGCAATAGCGCCAATAGCACCGGCAGTCAGTACCGCATATAAAATAAACTGTGATAACTGGCCTCCCGTCATTTCATTAGCCAGCACCGCCTGAGCACCTAACCAGAGCACAAAGGAAATAGCACCAAATACCAAGACTATGGCCACTAAAGTCAGCATAGAACGGGCGCGAATACGGGATAAAGCTGTGGTAAACGCAGTTTCGACTGAGTCGGTAAAACGCAAAGTTTCACGTTGCTCCTGCCGGTACGATTGCACTGTTGGAATAGCGTTTAATACTTCGCCTGCGACAGCGCTGGCGTCAGCGATACGGTCCTGACTGTCACGCGATAATTTACGCACTTTGCGGCCAAATAAAAAAATCGGCAAAATCACTAAGACTAAAGTCAGCAAAATATAAGCGGCTAATTTAGCACTGGTGACAAATAACATCACCAATCCGCCCAGTAACAAAAAGCTGTTACGTAAGCCCATAGACAAACTGGTGCCAACCACAGCCTGAATTAAGGTGGTGTCTGTGGTTAAACGCGACAAGACTTCGCCTGTTTTGGTCAGTTCAAAAAACTGCGGACTCATTTTCACTACATGGGCATATACTGCACTGCGTAAATCCGCGGTAACCCGCTCGCCCAACCAGGATACATAATAAAACCGCAAGGCTGTGGCTACGGCCAAAACAACAGAAAGGCCAAATAACGCCAAAAAGTATTTATCGATATGGCCAGCCTGATCGGAGGAAAATCCGGCGTCAATCAGATAACGAAAAGCCACAGGCAAGGTCAGGGTTGCTACTGCTGCCACAGTTAATGCGACAAAAGTCAGCAGCCAACGACTGGCGTAAGGTGTCAAAAAGGGCACTAAGCTAAAAAGCGGCCCCATTTTTTTGGCTGGAGCCTGAACCTGAGGTTGCGTTTCGGATGTCACAGAGGCGCTGCTCATAACTTATAAACCAGCCATGATACGTAGTACTATACCAACGGCAGCACCAATCATCAGCACCAGAGCAGTCATGAAACTAATGATAAAACCAGGGCCCCGACTTTTAGGGTCTTGGACATAACTGACAGAATACAACACACGCCCCACTAACCAGACTAAACCTAAAAGCCCGGCCCAGAGTGGACTGACGTACTCACTGAATAACCACAGCGCAGGTAAAAACAGCACCAGTTGCTCCAGTGTATTCATCTGCACTCTGTACACCACCTCAAAGGCGGCATGGCCGGTCGTAGCCGGTGCAGCCACGCCATATTTCTTCCGCGCCATACCAACGGCCAGAAAGCTGTAGATAAATAATAAAAGTGCCAGCAAAGTGACAATAGCAGGAAGATGTAAAGCCATGGTAACCCTTCAGTCAGGTCAGGCGGATTGTCTATAACGGTAATGGGGATGCCAAACAAGGAATTCAATTGTTGATTAAAAAAGGCGGCTTGATATTACTGCCGCCTTTGTGTTTCTTGTCACTTAGACTAAGTACGGAATTGGGCCAATAACCCGGCTAAATTGCTCATTTCTTTATCCAGCCTATTACTACTATGACGAGCTTGCTGACCAATACTTTCGTTCGCCTTAGCCTGGGTGACTATAGCTTCAACACTGCCATGAATTTGCTTCATCTCGGCCTGCTCTGAACGGGCCGATTCTTTAATATCTTCGTTGACCGTGCGGATTTTTCCGACCACTGTCACTATAGAGGAAAAAGCCGTCGTAGTGTCCGCAATACGCTCAGTGATCTGCAACGCTTTCTGCTGAGCGCCAGCCATCACTTTTACTGCCATACCTGACCCATTGGTCAGGTTATTAATAATACCCTCAATTTGTTTCGTCGAATCCTGAGTGCGGGATGCCAGGCTTCGGACTTCATCAGCCACGACCGCAAAACCACGGCCTGATTCGCCAGCCCGGGCAGCTTCAATTGCAGCATTAAGCGCCAATAAATTGGTTTGTTCTGCGATGCTGCGAATCACTTCCAGCATAGTGCTGATATTTTTACTGTCTTCCACTAAGGCACTGATCACTCTGCTGGCGTTGTCGATTTCATCTGCTACTTCACTGACGCCAGCGCGAGCAGCATTCACCACTTGCTCACCCTGGGCAGTAATACCTGAAGCCTCCCCTGACGCGACATCAGCTCTTTGTACTGCCTGACCTATATGGTCAACAGCCAATGCTAAGTGCCGAATAGCATCAGCGACCTGTACAGTTTCATTTAACTGTA
>NZ_JAIWOI010000306.1 GCF_020217005.1 Rheinheimera sp.
GATGTATTCATCGGAATTTTTCGCTGTCGATTTGGTAGTCCCTTACCCTCTAACGAATTTCGTAAAGATGATGGCAGTCTCTTTCTATCGGGTAGCGAATATGAATTTGATCGGGCTTGGAAAGCGAGGCGCCGAGGGGCCGTTACGCCTGAAATTCTAATGTATCGCTTAAATGGTAAAGAGACCTTAGCCTGCATGGACTGCGAACAACTGCAGCGCTTGAATTCATTTTTCGCTAGTCCACCATTTCAAAATCACGGTAAATGGACCGGATCCGTAAATCAGTTTCAAGACACTGAAAGTTTTGAGAAAACTCTTGACGGTCACCTACGCGTGCTTCTAAGTCGTTGGCATTCGCGAGCCAAAGTACCTCTTCATGAGCAACTTAAGCAGCATTACCTTCGCTTGGAGCATGATGCTGGTCCAAGATACACATCGAAGAAACATATCGATTCGGAAGTGAATCATACTTTCGATTGGCTTTTGGCTCGTCCCAGCGCTATTCAGGAACTGGATAACCTATTAGCTAATATTTGGAAGGATCTTGACTGCGAAAGTTTAAGCCTATTTAAAAATCAACTGCAAGATGTTGCTTTGAAATTACACAATGATCCCCACTGGATAACCCCTCCAAAATTTGACTCACTTGCCGTTATGCTAGACGAGTTATCAGGAAAAGCTTGGGAGATAGCTAGTTCGAGACGTTTGCAAAATGATCCAGCAAACGCAACAGAACAATATAAAAATCATCAGTTAAACAACGTAGCTCGATATGCGGAAGAAGCCGCAACGCTTATACGCACATATGCGGAATTTACGAAGCGTCGTGTACTTTTGCTTACCGGCGCAGCAGGACAAGGTAAAACACATACATTAGTTCACGAAGTAAAATGCGTTCTTGAATCAGGTGGTATTGCAATTGGAGTTCTGGCACAAACATTATCTGCTTCTGGAGATCTTCGCAACGCTCTAATGCAAACTTGGAACTGTAGTGACTCTTTTGAGACATTCCTTGATGACCTTGAAAATAAATCAGCTCTTCTAGGTCGCCGCGCACTGATTGCGATAGATGCTTTAAATGAGTCTCCCAATAGATCAAGATGGAAAAATGAGCTTAATGGCCTAATACAAGAGATCCTGTCTAGACCGCACTTAACTGTTGCTTTGAGTGTGCGTACTGATTATCGAGCATATGTGTTGCCAGATACTGACGATGATACAACAGAACTCTGGGTTGAACATAAACACAAGGGTTTTTCTGGAATTGAACCTGATGCGTTGAGGGCTTATTGTGCACACTATGGAGTCACAGCCCCTGTAGCGCCCCCAATCGGTGAGCTTAGTAATCCTCTTTATGTACAACTTCTAGTTAAAAGCCTCAAAAAACGCGCAACAAACTCCCATTGGCTTCCGTCTTGGCTAGAAGTTTGGAATGCTTGGATTGAGCAAATTGAATCTGATGCCCGTGGCAGATTAATAATTGATCCATCTAGAAAGCAGCCAGTCCGTAGATGCCTTAATAAATTAGCTGACACTATGATTGCATCTGGCCGTTTTTATCTTTTACGCCAAACAGCAGATGAGATAGCCAAAGGAGTTTCTGGTCTTGATACTTTGATAGGTTTTTTATGTTCTGCAGGTGCTCTAATTGACAGAATCGAAAATGATGATGAGATGATTGAATTTGGTTTCGAGCGACTTTCGGATACGTTTTTCGTTCATTGCCTGCTTACACGACTTTTTAAAGGGAAACGTAATGTCGCAGAACGACGTCTTGCACTTGAAATAGCGTTGTCACCTCGTGGTGAATTATCAGCTCTCACAACTCCTGATTGTTACGATAGCCCACTCTTTTATCGGCGGTATGGTTTGCTCGCTGCTCTCTGCCTTTTAGTTCCTTCGCATGTTGGCGCGGAGCTACCTGAATTCATTCCAGCAGAAACTCCCGATTCACGCCATTGGGTTACACCTGATTCAGACTTGAGAAATGCATTTACTGACAGTATGCGATGGAGGTGTCAGCCTGAAGAGTTTGCTAGAGATGAAAAGTCTCTCTGGCAGATGTACCGAGAGCGTGGCAGCCAATTAGGTAGAGTAGGCGACCTAGACGAATTGATGAGATTAGCGCTTATACCTAGGCACCCTTTCGCAATGGATAAATTGCTACATCTTTGGTTATTGGGAATGGAAAGTGTTGGGGAGCGAGATGCTGAGTGGTCAGTTAATCTTGTCGCTTTATGGCGTGATGAAAGCTCTAACTTGTCAGTGCTCATTCGTTGGGCAATTGATTCAAATTTAACCAAAATTCATAAAGATATAGCGGTGCCTGCCGCACTACTATTAGCTTGGGCTTGCACTTCGTCACAGCAAAAACTCAGAGAAATGGCTACTCGTGGTTTAACGCGGGTATTGGTCGCATGCCCTGAAATACTCTCGCTAATCTTAGAAGATATTTTAAAAGTTGATGATGACTATGTTGTGGAAAGTACGTTAATAGCAATTTGGGGAGTAATGATAGACGGAAGCCAACCCGAATACTGTCAAATAGCAGCACAAAAAGTATATTCTATGATTTTTGGAAATGAATATCCTCGCTGCCACCTAACAATACGTCATTATGCTCGACGAGTTGTTGAGGTCGCATTCCATAAAGATTGGTTCCATGACATTGATCTATCTGTTATCAGACCTCCATATAAGAGTGCATTGCCCCTATCACAAGTTCCAGATGACGCTAGTTTACGCGCATTAGATAGCTCACAGGGATTTCGCAATATTATTGGTTCGGCTTTGGGACGTGACTTCTATTGGTATGTTTTGGGAGCCACCTCCGGTAGTAAGCCATTTTCATCCAAGCCCCTGCCTCACTCTAATGAGCCTGTTCGGGCATATAAGTATGGTGGCAGTGAGACTAAATTCAGTCCTGAAAACGGTATTTTTGATATTCCACTCGTAGCTAGATTTATCGTTTGGAATTCCTACAATCTCGGGTGGTCTGCAAAGCGTTTCGACACTTTCGATACGGGTTATGAAACCCGAAGCAGTAGCCGTATAGATGATTCGGCAAGAACGGAACGAATAGGTAAAAAATATCAATGGATAAGTTGGCAGAAAATTCTCGCTTTTCTCTCTGATAACTACCACATGACTGACGATCCTTTCAGCGGGCCAAGAGAATATGACACACCTCATCAGATTAGCTATATAAAACTATCCGACCCATCGCGTTGGCTTTATTTAACTGAAAGACACCTAATTACCTCAAATCGTGACGACTTTTGGCGTGTACCAAGTTTACCGCAATGGCCTTCAGCTAATGTCGAAGATGTGATCCATTGGGGTACAGATGAGGCCTACGATTTGCCTGCGGCAGATGTCCTTAGTTATGTGCCTGAGCTGCCATCGGAATGGGGCGATGGCCCTTGGATCCGCATTGCTGCAGAGCACTGTTGGACGAGTCCTAAATTACCTGGAACCTGGGGGATTGGCCAGGATCTTGATACTAACATTTGGTGGCAATTAACGCCTGCGTTGATCAGAGCCTGTGATTTGACCACACTTTTGGATAGCCTAAATGAAACTAGCGTATGTGAAAGGCTGGAAGCTATAAGCCGGATTGAACTTGAAGGAGATTGGAATTTACAGCTTTCTGAATGGCCGGGCGCTTGCGGAGATTTAAGCAAAGGGATCGATTATGATGGAAATGGGGGATCTGATGCGTGGTTGCCAGTGCCATGGATGCATTTAATAGGTGAATGCGGTCATCCAGATCGTTCAGAAGAAAGCGGTCCGACAATTCTTCCTTGGCCTCGTATTTTTCAAGACTGGGGGTTGGAATTAGATATTGAGAGCGGCGTCGTGAGGCAAGGGAATACCGTAGTATTTGGCGTAGCAAGCTTAGTTATGGATGAAAAAGCATTGTTTGCTCAACGTGATGTCCTTATCAATTTGCTGGAAAAACATAATTTGGCACTTGTATGGTGGCTCCGTGGTGAAAGGCGTGCATTTATGCCTGGATTTTCCTCATACGCTCCACATGCTCTCGTATGGATTGACTCACGGGGAGTTGCTTATCTAGGAAAAGATGGGCTAATCCAAGTTGGCATGCTCTCGCGAAAGAATAGTAGGTAGATGATGCTCACTTGAAAGCGAGATTATAGAATCCTACTTTTGACTGTGAAGAGTTACCAGCCAGCTAAATTAATAGAGGTGCTTATGAAATATATAAAACTTAAGCAAAGTAAAAATTCAAATGCAGCACCGCAGAAAAAACAGGAAGAACAGCAACTCTTGGCAGAAATAAAAACCGCTGCTGCTCAGTTTGCTGCGGGTTTAGGCGTAGATAATGCTGTGGCTCGTGTAGTTCTGCTTGAACGATTAGCGAAGAGGGGCTGAGCAAAGCCACATACCAAACACCAGTAACTGCGTAGTGAGCGATCAAAAGTGAGCGCGGGAGGCGCGAACGGGCGAACGCAGTAGTTGGTGGTGGTTGGGCGGGTTCGGAGAGAGGTTTGATTTTGCTCTGAAGTTGAAGAGTCAGATGAGTTCAGATGGGATTGAGGATTCGGATGGAATATTGGGGTCAGAGCAAATTTGCTCCACAAATCTTGATCTGACCCCTTCGGAATTCGCTATCCCCAAAAACAAAAAACCCGGCGTTAGCCGGGTTTTCGTTTTGGGGATACGCGAATTACATCATTCCGCCCATGCCACCCATGCCGCCCATATCTGGCATTGCAGGAGCATCTTTCTTCGGCAGTTCTGTGACCATAGCTTCAGTAGTGATCATCAGAGAACCAACAGAAGCTGCGAACTGCAGAGCAGAACGGGTTACTTTGGTTGGATCCAGGATACCCATTTCCAGCATATCGCCGTACACGCCAGTAGCAGCGTTGTAACCGTAGTTGCCTGAACCGTTTTTCACGTTGTTCACTACAACTGATGGCTCTTCACCGGCGTTATCCACGATTTGACGCAGAGGTGCTTCCATCGCACGCAGTGCGATTTTGATACCGTGGTTCTGGTCTTCGTTGATGCCACGCAGTTCAGTCAGTTTGGCAGCTACACGTACTAAAGCCACACCACCGCCAGGTACTACGCCTTCTTCAACCGCAGCACGGGTTGCGTGCAGCGCGTCTTCTACGCGGTGTTTTTTCTCTTTCATTTCGATTTCAGTGGCAGCGCCTACTTTAATCACAGCAACACCACCAGCTAACTTCGCCAGGCGCTCTTGCAGTTTTTCTTTGTCGTAATCTGAAGTGGCTTCTTCCACTTGTTGACGAATTTGCTTGACGCGACCGTCAATGGCGTCCTGCTCACCAGCACCATCAATGATCGTAGTGTTATCTTTAGTGATCACAACACGTTTAGCAGTACCTAAATCTTCCAGCGTGGCTTTTTCCAGTTCCATGCCGATTTCTTCAGAAATCACTACACCACCAGTTAATACAGCGATGTCTTGCAGCATAGCTTTACGACGGTCACCGAAACCTGGAGCTTTTACTGCAGACACTTTCACGATACCGCGCATGTTGTTCACAACCAGCGTAGCTAAAGCTTCGCCTTCTAAATCTTCAGCGATGATTAAAAGTGGTTTGCCAGATTTAGCAACGCCTTCTAATACCGGCAGTAATTCACGGATGTTGCTGATTTTTTTATCTACAGTCAGGATGAACGGGTTGTCCAGTTCAACCTGGCCAGCTTCCGGGTTATTGATGAAGTACGGAGACAGGTAACCACGGTCAAACTGCATACCTTCAACCACAGCCAGCTCGTTAGCTAAGCCCTGGCCTTCTTCAACAGTGATCACGCCTTCTTTGCCTACTTTGTCCATGGCATTGGCAATGATTTGGCCAATTTCATCGTCAGAGTTTGCAGAGATAGTACCCACCTGAGCTATAGCTTTGGTGTCGGCACACGGCTGAGATAAAGCTTTTAATTCTTCAACAGCAGCGATCACGGCTTTGTCGATACCACGTTTTAAATCCATTGGATTCATACCGGCAGCAACAGCTTTTACGCCTTCGTTGATAATGTTTTGCGCTAACACAGTGGCCGTAGTAGTACCGTCACCGGCTTCGTCATTGGCCTTAGAAGCAACTTCTTTCACCATCTGTGCGCCCATGTTTTCGAACTTGTCTTCCAGCTCGATTTCTTTGGCAACAGATACACCGTCTTTGGTGATGATTGGTGAACCAAATGATTTGTCCAGAATCACGTTACGGCCTTTAGGACCTAAAGTAACGCGCACTGCGTTTGCTAAAATGTTGACGCCTTTGAGCATCTTATTACGGGCTTCATCGCCAAAACGTACGTCTTTTGCAGCCATTTTAAAAATTCCTCTGAATACGTTAGAAAATAGAAAATACGGTTAGATTATTCGGTGATGACGCCAAGGATGTTGTCTTCTTTGGTGATGACATATTCCTGGCCTTCAATTTTTTCAGTGCGTTCTACGTAAGCACCGAAGATCACTTTGTCGCCTACTTTGACATCTAAAGGACGAACAGTACCGTTTTCTAAAATGCGACCGTTGCCAACTGCAACCACTTCACCACGAGTAGATTTTTCAGCAGAAGCGCCAGTCAGCACAATACCACCAGCAGATTTGCTTTCAGCTTCCAAACGCTTGATGATGACGCGATCGTGTAATGGACGAATATTCATGCTTTTTTATCTCCTAAAAGCGATTTGAGTTTTAACATTGGGTGTTAAATTTGTTGTGCTTGCTATATGGGGCAATCTCCTTATGAACCCAAGGGCTATTTTTTAAAAATTTTGCGCTTTTTGGTGTTTCTGATTGTTTTTTGCGCAATCACTGCGTTTTATGCAACAAATTTGGCTATGAGCAGGTCTTGACTGCTGTGGCTTTTAAGCAACACGAATGAGGGCATCGCTATGATGATGGAACTGATTTTATGCAATTGTCCTGATTTACAGGTGGCAGAGCGCATAACGAAGCACTTGTTGGAGCGAAAACTGGCGGCTTGTGTTAACGTTTTGCCTGCGGTGCAATCGCATTATGTCTGGCAGGGCAAACTTGAACAAAGCACTGAAATTCCGTTGTTAATTAAAGCCAGAAAAGAAGATTTTATTGAAATTGAACAGGCCATCTGTGCTTTACACCCGTATCAGGTGCCTGAAATTATTGCCATTGCCGCACAACAAGTATTCGCCCCTTATTTACAGTGGGTTCAAGAGGTAACGAGTCGTGATTAAGAGTTTTTTATTTAGCCTGCTGCTGTGTTTGTCTTTTGTAAGTCAGGCGCAAAGCACCAACGCACTGGCCGCCCTGCAGCAAGGTTCGCAGTTTCTGCCGGTAGAACAGGCTTTTGTAATGGATTTCCGCCAGCAAGAAAACAAATTACAAGTCAGCTTTACCATAGCCGACGGCTACTACCTGTACAAAGACAAGTTTAAGTTTGCAGGCGTCGATACCGCCTTTTCTCACCCGCAGTTTCCCAAAGGCATGATGATTAAGGACGAATACTTTGGCGAATCTGAAGTCTATTTCCATCAAGTGGTCTTAGATATCCCATTAAGCCAGATAGGTGCAGAGGCTATGCTGAAAGTACGCTTCCAGGGGTGCGCTGAGGCGGGTTTATGTTATCCGGTGCAAACACTGGAAATTCCTTTGATTGCGCCTGCTAATACAACAGTTGCCCCCCAAGGTGCCAGCACAGCAGAGGCGGCTGCAGCTCTTGGCGTGACTGAAGATTCTGCGTCCCCCGCCAGCTCTGTTTCTGCCCCGGTATCAGAGCAGCTGCAACTTTTGGATAGCTTAAAAACTGATAGCACTATCAAAGCTCTGTTTCTATTTTTCTTACTGGGTTTAGGTTTAGCTTTTACGCCTTGCGTATTCCCTATGTATCCGATTTTAACCAGCATTATTGTAGGGCAAGGCCAACAGTTATCCGGCAAACGCGCTTTTAGTTTGTCTATGGCTTATGTTCAGGGTATGGCGGTTAGCTATTCCTTATTAGGTTTATTAGTCGCAAGCTTAGGTTTGCAGTTCCAGACCTACTTTCAACACCCTGTTGTCTTAATCGCCATCAGTATCTTATTTGTGTTTTTAGCCCTGGCGATGTTTGGCGTCTTTAACTTAAGTCTGCCGGAGAAATGGCAAAACAAGGTGAATTCTTTAAGCAACAAACAACAAGGTGGCAGCATCAAAGGCGCGGCTTTGATGGGTTTGTTATCAGGTTTAGTCGCCTCCCCTTGCACCACTGCACCTCTGACAGCAGCACTTTTATATGTAGCTCAATCCGGTGATTTAGCCTTGGGCGCTTTAACGCTGTATATCTTAAGTATGGGTATGGGCTTGCCACTGCTGATTTTAGGCAGCACGGGCGGTAAGTTTTTACCTAAAGCCGGCGCCTGGATGGATGTGGTTAAAGCCAGCTTTGGTTTCCTGCTATTAGCAGTGCCAGTCTGGCTACTGAGCCGTTTCCTGCCTGCTTATGTTGTAGTGATTGTAGCCACTTTGGTCTTGTTGATGCTGGCCGTGTATTTACACCGCTTATCGCAGCAGCTCTCGTCAGGCACCACAGGCCAAAGTATCAGTTGGATGCTGGCTTTAGTCATAGTGCTGGGCACCACTGGCGCTAACTTATGGTATTGGTTACCAGGCACTACAGTGCCTCAAGTACCAGGCCAGACTGTTCAGACACAAAATACCGAATTTAAACTGGTAAAAACTTTGGATGAGCTGCAACAGGAAGTGAAAAAATCAGCCGAAGCAGGTAAACCAGTGCTGGTGGATTTATACGCCGAATGGTGTGTGGCTTGTAAAGAGTTTGAGCACATCACTTTTGCTGATGGCGAAGTGAAAAGCTTAATGGCGCAGTTCACCTTAATTAAGATAGATGTTACCAACGCCACTGATCAGGATCAGCAATTACTGGATCATTTCCAGGTTTTAGGTTTGCCAACTTTGCTGTTATTTGACAAAAACGGCAGCGAATTAACGCAATCTCGCATCACAGGCTTTATGGGACCAAAAGATTTTGGCGCCCATTTAGGTCAAATACTGCAATAAAAATCTCTGTGCTACTCGCGGCAAAGTCAGACTGGCTCTGACTTTGCCTGAATTACCTCACTTCATTTTCAACTTTTCAAAAAAGTTCCGCTCTGCTGATAAGACCAGTATTTTGCTGCCATTTGCAACGATTTCACTATAATAAGCGGCAAATCTGCAGCGACAGCTGATCGCTGAACAAAAAAGATGCAATTGTTTTCTAGCTTCGGCAAGATAGGAAACAATGAATAAATTGACGGGATATTCGCGCTATATGTCTACAAACTTACGTATTTTGCTGCTCAACGGCCCTAATTTAAATATGTTAGGAAAACGTGAGCCTCAAATTTATGGCGCAGCTACATTATCGCAAATTGTCGATGGTTTAACTGCCCACGCCAAAGAGCTGAATGTTACCCTGACTCACCTGCAATCCAATGCCGAATATGAGCTGATTAATGCGATTCAGCAAAGCCTTGGACAACAGGACTTTATTATTATTAACCCGGGCGCTTATACCCATACCAGCGTAGCTATTCGTGATGCGCTGCTGGCCGTGGCTATTCCTTTTATTGAAGTGCATTTGTCCAATGTGCATGCGCGGGAAGAATTCCGTCGTCACTCGTATTTATCCGATATCGCCAAAGGTGTGATTTGTGGTTTAGGTGCCAAAGGCTACCACTACGCACTGGAATCGGCGGTGTCGTCCTTATCAACCATTCCATCAAATTAATTAGGCAACTACGTCATGGATATCAGAAAAATTAAAAAATTGATCGAACTGCTGGAAGAATCAGGCATTAACGAGCTTGAGATTACTGAAGGTGAAGAGTCCGTTCGTATCAGCCGCAATGGTCCGGTGCAGCAATATGCTCCTATGCAGTATGCTGCGGCGCCAATGCAACAGGCTCCTGCTGCAGCGCCAGTTGCTGCCGCTGCTCCTGCTGAAGCGGCGAAGCCAGTAGTGACAGGCCACCAAATGCG
>NZ_JAIWOI010000307.1 GCF_020217005.1 Rheinheimera sp.
TTCTCCTATGGTAGGTTCCTTCTACCGCGCCGCATCTCCAACGTCCAAAGCTTTTGTTGAAGTAGGCCAGAGCGTTAAAGTAGGTGATACTCTGTGTATTATCGAAGCGATGAAGATGATGAACCAAATCCAGTCTGACAAGGCCGGTGTGGTGACACAAATTCTGGTAGAAAACGGCGAGCCGGTTGAGTTTGACCAGCCATTATTTGTGATCGAATAAGTTAAAAGGCAGACTCATGCTAGAAAAAGTACTGATCGCCAACCGGGGTGAAATTGCACTGCGTATTTTACGTGCGTGTAAGGAACTCGGTATCAAAACGGTGGCTGTGCATTCCACAGTAGACCGCAATCTGAAACACGTGCTGCTGGCCGACGAGACCATTTGTATTGGTCCTGCGCCGTCCCCACAAAGTTACTTAAATATTCCTGCGCTGATTGCAGCCGCTGAAGTGACCAATGCCCAGGCGATTCACCCTGGTTATGGTTTCTTAGCTGAACGTGCTGACTTTGCGCAGCAAGTGGAAGAAAGTGGTCTGGTGTTTATCGGCCCACGTCCGGAGTCTATCCGTTTAATGGGTGACAAGGTTTCTGCCATCGAAGCGATGAAAAAAGCCGGTGTACCTTGTGTACCGGGTTCTGACGGCGCAGTCGGCGATGACGACGAAGTCAACAAAGCCATAGCTAAGCGTATTGGTTACCCGATTATCGTTAAAGCCGCTGGTGGTGGTGGTGGTCGTGGTATGCGTGTAGTGCGCAGTGAGGACGAATTAGTCTCCTCTATCGCAATGACCAAAAACGAAGCGGGCGCGGCCTTTGGTAATGACATGGTGTACATGGAAAAATTCCTGGAAAACCCACGTCATATCGAAATTCAGGTGTTGGCGGACGGCCAGGGCAATGCCATTCACTTAGGTGAACGTGACTGTTCTATGCAACGTCGCCACCAGAAAGTGGTAGAAGAAGCGCCAGCTCCGGGCATTACTCAGGAACTGCGTAACTTCATCGGCGGTCGTTGTGTGCAGGCTTGTATCGACCTGAACTACCGTGGTGCTGGTACTTTCGAATTCCTGTTTGAAGACGGCGAGTTTTATTTCATCGAAATGAATACCCGTATTCAGGTAGAACACCCTGTGACAGAGATGATCACTGGTGTCGACTTAATTAAAGAACAGCTGCGCATCGCCTCTGGCATGCCACTGAGCATTAAGCAGTCTGACATTGTGATCCGTGGTCATGCCGTGGAATGCCGTATCAACGCTGAAGATGCCAAGACCTTTATTCCGTCACCAGGCACCATCACCCGCTTCCACCCACCAGGTGGCAACGGTGTGCGTTGGGATTCGCATATTTACGCGGATTACACAGTGCCGCCTAACTACGATTCTATGGTCGGTAAGCTGATCACTTACGGTGAAAACCGTGATATAGCGATAGCCCGTATGCGTAATGCATTAAGCGAACTGTTGGTCGGTGGCATCAAAACCAATATCGAACTGCACAAGCTGATTATGACAGACGAGAACTTCAATAAAGGTGGAACTAACATCCACTATCTTGAACATAAACTCGGTTTAAAATAAGCCTGAAAATGATAAAAATGGGGTCAGATCACATTATTTTTGGATAATGTGATCTGACCCCATTTTCATTTTGATCTGACCCCATTTTTTTTTGCTACAATCCGCGCCAATTTCCAGAAAGTGAAGAGCAACGCCATGCCATGGATCCAATTACGCGTAAACAGCACTGAAAAACAGGCCGAGCAGGTCAGCGATATGCTGATGAGCTGGGGCGCACAAGCTGTCAGTTTTGTCGACGCCAAAGACACCCCGATTTACGAACCTATGCCGGGTGAAGTCTTGTATTGGGAAAATACTGTGGTGGTGGGTCTGTTTGATGCTGAACATAAAATGGACAAAGTAGTTCGCCAGTTAGAAAAAGCCGCCATTTTTAAAAATGGCGTGCAATACAAACTGGAACAACTGGAAGACAAAGACTGGGAAAGAGAATGGATGGATAACTTCCACCCTATTCGTTTTGGCCAAAGATTATGGGTCTGCCCAAGCTGGCGCGACATTCCGGATCCTACTGCCGTCAATGTGATGCTCGACCCTGGCTTGGCTTTTGGTACCGGCACTCACCCAACTACAGCGCTTTGTATGGAATGGCTGGATGCGCAGGAACTGTCGCAGAGTTTAGTGGTCGATTTTGGCTGTGGCTCAGGCATTTTAGGTATTGCAGCATTAAAGCTGGGTGCTAAGCGTGTGGTGGGTATCGATATTGACCCTCAAGCTATTGAATCCAGTCTGGCCAATGCCACCCGTAACGGTGTAGAGCAACAAATTGAGCTGTATTTGCCGAAGGATCAACCTGCTTCATTACACGCCGATGTAGTGGTGGCCAATATTCTGGCAGGCCCACTGGCGGAGTTAAGTGGCATTATCAGCGCTTATGTACGGCCCGGTGGTTTGCTGGCATTGTCAGGTATTCTGGAAAGTCAGGCTCAGTCGGTAATCGATGCTTATTCAGCAGAATTTGAGTTTGACCCCGTGGCGGTTAAAGAAGAATGGGTGCGCTTAACGGCGCGTAAGAAGGTTTAATATCTTATCTATCGGCTAAGTAGTTGGAGTTGCACAGCGGCGCAGTTAACAAAGCTGCGGCTTCGATTACGACTGTTATACAGGCGACCTGCCCGGTCGCCTGTCCTCGAAGACTTCATATCAGTACACCCAACGTTCTGGCAGTATTAAAGCCGCAGCTATATAAGCAACCAGCACCGCTACTGGGAAATATAACGCCATCACCACCACTAAAGCACGGATAACCCAAATCGGCTGATCGTAATAGGCGGCAAAACCTGCACATACACCAGAAATTTTGCGTTTCGCCTTGTTTACAAACCAGGCACTTTTATCATTGTTCCGCATCACATCACTCCCCAACTCTATTAATTACCGCTTTATCCAGCATCCACATCAAACCCGCTAAAGCCCAGACCACCACAATGTTAATCACAATGAGCGACATGTCCTTCTCCTCTATATTTAGCGGCGCCCTTTAGATCTCGTCGGCAGCCCAGCTACCTACAATGCCAAACCACGCTAAAACAACCATCAGTGCTACCATTTCCATTTTAACTTTCCTCAGTTTTATTTCGGTTTTAAATACTTACTATTATTTATCTGTGCTTAGCCGTTAGATTTCGTCTACAGCCCAGCTGCCAACAATACCGAACCAAGCTAATACAACCATCAGTGCTACTATTTCCATTTTGACTTTCCTCAGTTTTCTTTAGGTTTTAAATACTTACTATTATTTATCTGTGCTTAGCCGTTAGATTTCGTCTACAGCCCAGCTGCCAACAATGCCGAACCAAGCTAATACAACCATCAGTGCTGCTATTTCCATTTTGACTCTCCCAAGTATTTGTTAGTGGTTAAATTCATCATCAGCTTCTCTGTTGATATCTATACATTGCAGCTGTTATGCCAACTTAAAAATAAATTATAAATATATGTTTTTTATGATTATTTTTAAGAAAAACCAAAATATCTCGATAGCTCAAATTTCATCCAAAACACAAAAATAGTATTTTTAACCACTTTTTAGTTGATTTAAAAACGTACAATTGTGGCTAAATTCAGGCGCGTAAATGCCGCAGGATGGCGCTAAAGAAGAGTCTGAATAGTGGCAGAAATAAAGGGGGCGACAGGAGCAAACAGGACAACGGAAAAGGATTTAAAAAAACAAAACCCGGTACGACTTAAGACCGGGTTGAGGTAGGAATATCAAAGGGGGGTAATAACCAATGCCAGATCACGGACACTAAGCCAACACTAACAACGGGCAATAAAAACAGCCCCAACAACCCTAATGTTAAGCTCAGCATCCTTAATCCACCTTAGCAACCGCAATCACCGTCTCTTTTTCAGTTTCAGTGTCGCTTACCAGGCTAGTTGCCAGTTCAGCCAAAGCTTTTTGACTTTGTTGCACTATGGCAATTTTTAACTCAGCCATTTGCTGATTCATCAATTCAGCGGCAAAAGTGCTGACAGCTTGTGCATTGACTGAAGGCAGGTTCAGCTCGTTGGCTTGTACGGATGGAGTAGCAGCAAAAGCTGTACTGCTAACAAAAACTAAAGCGGCAAGTGTTTTCATGGTCGTGCTCCTTTAATGAGTAGTGAAGTTCACTAAATCTATTTCAAGGTGCGTGCCATACTGAAAATAATTTTCAAGTCACTGATTTAAATTGATTTATTATGAAATTGGTGGCTCAACCTAAAATTCTAATAAATCGGAAAAACAAAAAAGTGGTGAAATTCACCACTTTTTTGAAGTTTGGTAAGCCGATAATTAAAGCTGAGGCACTTTTTTCAGCGCATCCAGCATCACCTGTGGACCACTACTTGGCAGATGACCTATTTCGCTTAAATGCCTGCGCCACAGACGGGCGCCAGGTACCCCCTGGAACAGACCAAGCATATGCCGTGCTATATGCCAGAAGCGTGCTCCTTGCGCCATTTGACGCTCGATATAAGGTAACATCAACTCCACCACCTGATGTGGTGTGGGCACAGTGCGTGGATTGTTATAAATAGCGGCATCAATTTGTGCCAACATCAAAGGGTTCGCATAGGCTTCACGTCCAACCATAACCCCATCCACGTGCTGCAAATGCGCTAAACAATCTGCCAGCGTTTTAACACCTCCATTAATAGAGATATCTAAATGCGGGAAATCCTTTTTCAACTGATACACCCGTTCGTAATCCAGTGGCGGAATTTCACGGTTTTCCTTCGGACTTAACCCACTTAACCAGGCTTTACGGGCGTGTACGATAAACTGCTTACAGCCTGACTCGGCTATAGTGCCAACAAAGTCGACTAAAAACTGATAGCTGTCCTGATCATCAATCCCAATACGGCTTTTTACTGTAACGGGAATATCCACCACTGCACGCATCTCGTTGATACAAGCAGCGACCAACTCAGGTTTGGCCATCAGGCAAGCACCGAACATACCGTTTTGCACTCTGTCTGAAGGACAGCCTACGTTAATATTAATAGCATCGTAACCCCGTTCCTGACAAAGCTTAGCGCTGTGCGCCATATCTTTAGGATCAGAACCACCCAGCTGCACGACCACAGGGTGTTCTTCTTCATTGAATGCCAGGTAATCACCCTGTCCATAAATGATGGCACCTGTGGTAACCATCTCAGTGTAAAGCACCGCATGTTCCGACAATAATCGATGAAAATAGCGACAATGCTTGTCCGTCCAATCCAGCATAGGAGCAATGGAGAAACGGTGATCGATAATCACAGGCTTTGAAGGTGAAGTAGTCGAACTAGTCATATAACGGCTGCCATCAGTTGATCTGTTACTTTTCGTCGCCCTGAGACCAGGGTGTTGAAAAATCGCGCGAGTATACACCAGAACAGCAGATTTTTCTGCGTAGAACCTTTGAAAAACGCTACAGATTGCTTGCTAAGCACTGGCTTAGTGCGTTGTGCAGTAAGTTAAAGCTATAGCTACTATCATCTGGCACTGCAGCTCACTTTAAGATTGCGCATTGAAATAGCTCAAGCGGGGCTGGAGTGGGCAAACTTATGTGATAAACTGCCGTTATTGCCATGGGAATGAGCTGAGTTATGTCGATTGAATCTTTGGTCACCAGAGCCCGTCATATTTGCGATGTGAACGGTGCACGCTTTACCACTATCCGTGAAAAGGTGTTCCGTTTACTGGCTGGCACACACGGCGGCATTGGCGCTTACGAATTGCTGGAGCAACTCAAAGCAAGTGAACCTGCGGCTAAACCAGCCACAATTTACCGTGCCTTGGACTTTTTGACCGAGCAAGGTTTTATTCATAAAATTGAATCCAGTAATGCTTTTTTGCTGTGTCATCACTTTGAACAACATCATCCGGCGCAGTTATTGATTTGCGATCAATGTGGCCATGTGGACGAATTACACTCGTCCCCATTACAGCAAGAATTTGTAAAATTAGCCTCAGAAAAAGGCTTTTTAATTCAAAGACAAACTGTGGAAGCTCATGGAAGTTGTCAAAGCTGTCTGAAAAAAGCGTGAAATGGCTGAATCCGCTTGACGCATTCGGGTCTGACTGGCTATTTTAGTGAGCATAATTGAACAAAATTGCAAAAAAATTGGAAAAATTCATACCAAAACAATAAGCTAGACTTGTGTTATACGTCATAGCCACCTAACCTTGAAGTTGGCAATGCAATCAGGTCCAGACTCTGAACAGGCTAATTAAATGAATGTTGAGTATGTAAATCCGTTTCTCTCTTCGTTAGTCAATGTGTTAGGCACCATGGCCAATACCAAAATTGTGCCTGGTCAACCCAGATTAAAGAAAGACGAACAGGCGCGCGGTGAAGTATCAGGTTTGATTGGTATGATAGGCCCTACTACCAAAGGGTCGTTCTCAGTCACCTTTGAAGAATCTTTAGCGCTGGAAATTATGTCCAGAATGTTGGGTGAACGACCTGACAGTATTAACGAAGAAGTCACAGACATGGTGGGTGAAATCACCAATATGGTGACTGGCGGTGCTAAACGTATTCTGGGTGAGAAAGGCCACGAATTCAGTATGGCAACACCTGTTGTCGTATCAGGCAAAGGCCACACTATTACCCACAAGACGACTGGCGCGAAAATTCTGATGCCCTTTGATTCAGATTTCGGCAAAGTTTTTATTGAAGTCAGCTTCGACGAATAAGATAAAAATGGGGTCAGATCACATTGTTAACAGTTAACAATGTGATCTGACCCCATTTTTATTTCAGATAACGGAATTCAACTCTGCTGGTGATATTACACAGCAGCTCGTAAGGAATGGTCTGCACCCGCTCTGCGATTTCTTCGACAGGTAAATCAGCGCCCCATAACAATACTTCATCACCAATCTGTACATCGGCATGGCCGATATCGACACTGGTCATATCCATTGAAACACGGCCTACTATTGGATAGCGCTGACCTTTAATCAGTACAGGACAGCCATTGCTGGCCGCTCGTGGATAACCATCGCCATAACCTACGGCCACTACAGCTAAGCGGGTGTCAGCTGGCGCAGTCCAGGTGCCACCATAGCCCACTTTATCGCCCTGCTTCACCTCACGCACTGCAATAACGCTGCTGCTAAAGCTCATCACGGCTTTTAATTGATGCTGTTCTGCCCTGCCCTGCTCCATAGGCGAAACACCGTACAAAGCCAAACCAGGACGGATCCATTGACCATGGCTTTGTGGCCAGGCCAGAGTGCCAGCAGAATTGGCCAGGCAATGTTCACCCGCCAAACCTTCGACCGTTTTCATAAAGAGATCAATTTGCTGTTGGGTACTATCCACATCCGGTTCGTCGGCGCTGGCAAAGTGCGTCATCAGGCGCATCGGCTGTATCACATTAGGGCATTGACTAAGCTTTTGATAAGCATCCAGAAACTCTTCTGGCAATAAACCTAAACGGTGCATACCGCTGTCCATTTTCAACCAGACATGCACAGGCGAATCCAGTTCAGCAGCCACTAAAGCTTCAACCTGACTTGGATGGTGCACTACGACCTGTAAGTTACTGGCAACCACTTGTGGCAGCTCGTCGGCATGGAAAAAACCTTCCAGCAGTACTATAGGTTTGACTATACCGCCAGCGCGCAGCATCAAAGCTTCATCAATACGGGCCACACCAAAAGCACTGGCATCTTTCAGTTGTTCAGCTACTTTCAGTAACCCATGGCCATAAGCGTTGGCTTTCAGCACTGCCAACACTTTACTATCAGGAGCTGCAGCACGCAGCTGCTGTAAATTATGCAATAAGGCTGCTAAATCAATACGGGCCTGCGGACGGCGACTCATTAATACTCGTCCTCAAAACGGGCTGTGCCTGCATAATTGTCAAAACGTGAATAACGACCATGGAAAGTCAGGCGAATACGACCTATAGGACCGTTACGTTGTTTACCTATGATGACTTCGGCAGTACCTTTATCCGGGCTGTCATCGTGATAGACCTCGTCACGGTAGATAAACATAATTAAGTCGGCGTCCTGCTCAATAGAACCGGATTCACGTAAGTCGGAGTTAACTGGCCGCTTGTCAGCACGTTGTTCCAAACTACGGTTTAGCTGTGATAAAGCCACCACAGGCACTTTTAACTCTTTGGCTAAAGCTTTGAGTGAACGCGAAATTTCGGCAATTTCTAAAGTCCGGTTTTCCGATAAACCCGGTACTGTCATCAGCTGCAGGTAGTCGACCATGATCATACTCAGACCACCGTGTTCACGGGCGACCCGACGGGCACGGGAACGCACTTCCGTAGGTGTTAAGCCCGAGGCGTCATCGATATACATTTTGCCTTTGCTGTTCAGCAATTCGATGGCCGAAGATAAACGCGCCCAATCTTCGTCATCCAGCTGACCTGTCCGCACTTTGGTTTGGTCAATACGGCCTAAAGACGCCAGCATCCTCATCATAATTTGTTCGGACGGCATCTCTAAGCTGAAAATAAGCACAGGTTTGTCGCTGGTGATAGCTGCGTGTTCACATAGGTTCATCGCAAAAGTGGTTTTGCCCATAGAAGGTCGGGCCGCAACTATGATCAGATCGGACGGCTGCATGCCGTTGGTCATTTTATCCAGATCCATATAACCGGTGGAGACCCCTGTCAAACCACCTGAACTAGGGTTGCGGAACAGCTCGTCAATTTTATCTATGGTTTTCGACAAAATGCTGTTGATAGGTTCGGGGCCTTCATTCGAGTTAGCGCGCTGCTCAGCAATTTTAAAGACTTTAGTTTCAGCAAAATCTAATAGCTCAGCGCTGTTGCGGCCTTGCGGGTCGTAACCTGCATCGGCAATGTCGTGTGCTACAGCTATCATATCCCGCACCACAGCGCGTTCACGCACTATCTCGGCATAGGCGAGTATATTGGCGGCACTTGGGGTGTTTTTTGCAATCTCGCCTAAATAGGCAAAACCACCTACGTCGGCCAGTTGCTGATTACGCTCTAAATCTTCGGATACCGTAATTAAGTCGATCGGCTGGTTAGCTTCAGCCACCCGTGACATAGCGGAGAAAATAAAGCGATGTGAACGTAAATAAAAATCCTGCTCAACCACTTTTTCTGAGACTTTGTCCCAGGCATCATTATCCAGCATCAAGCCACCCAGTACGGATTGCTCGGCTTCGATGGAATGTGGCGGCATTTTTACCGCAGCGACTTGTTTGTCTCTTTGCTTATTATCCATAACACCAGAAGTTCTAGAAATTGCGACAGGCTTGTATACCCACGGCATAGCAGCTCTGCATGGGAGCGATAGCCTACCATTAAAGCATGTAAATACCCAAGTAACTTCAAGATGCAGAATTCAGCGGGCTGATAAAAGCGCTTTTAGACCCGCCCTTATAGGAATCGCTGGGCGATTGCACTGCGGTGTTAGCCTGTCTCACAAGGTAGTCGACATTGCTTCGCCAAGCTGCCTTGCATTGCAAGCGCCCAACGGCTCTGAAACTCGCATCTTGAGGTCACCTGGGTATAACAGTTTGGAAAAATCAGTAAAGCGGAATTTTTTTAACTTATAACGGAAGGGACTGCGGAAGGAATTGGGCACACAAAACTGTGTGCCCAAAAGGCCTATTAAGCCTCAGCAACCACTACTACTTTGATAGTAGCTGTTACTTCTGCGTGTAACTGCAGTGCGATGTTGAATTCGCCAGTTTCACGGATAGTACCGTTAGGTAACTTCACTTCTGCTTTCGTTACTGCAACACCTGCAGCAGTGATAGCATCAGCGATATCGCGTGTACCAACTGAACCGAACAACTTGCCTTCGTCACCAGCTTTAGAAGCTAAAGTCACTTCAGCCAGAGCAGCGATTTTCTCAGCACGAGCTTGAGAAGCTGCTAAAGTTTCAGCCAGTTTGGCTTCTAACTCAGCACGACGCTGTTCAAATTTTTCGATGTTAGCTTTGGTCGCTGGAACTGCTTTTCCTTGTGGGAATAAGAAGTTACGAGCATAACCAGATTTAACAGTTACGTTGTCGCCTAAACCACCCAGGTTAGCGACTTTGTCCAACAGAATAATTTCCATTGTAATACCCTCTCTGTATACGGTTTAACCAGTCGCTGCTTAGCTGTGTGAATCGCTGTATGGTAACAAGGCCAGGTAGCGGGCGCGTTTGATAGCGCGAGCTAATTGACGTTGATACTTAGCGCTGGTACCAGTGATACGGCTTGGGACAATTTTGCCACTTTCAGTGACATAATTTTTTAACGTAGCTGTATCTTTGTAATCGATCTCAATCACGCCTTCTGCAGAGAAACGGCAGAATTTACGGCGACGGAAATAACGAGCCATGAAATTTCTCCTAACTTAATATTTCAATCTGTTGGGCATGCAACACCAGTTTAGACTGACCGCTGCGGCTCTGATGACGGTTTAAAAAACCTGACACCCGAACTTTGTTTCCCAGTTTCAAATTGTGAGTTTGTTGCGCTAACCCGGCTCCGGCACAGACTACTTGTAGTCTGACATAAGCCTGACGGTTAAAACCGGCTTCCTGCTGCACCGATTGGTGCTCAATCACTAAATAACTGTGAGGAATACCGGCCGGACTTTCGCTGTGGTCGACTTGACGGCAGATAGTGCCAGTCACGACCAGGCTATTGTCCATCTGCAAATTACTCGTCGTTTGCTACCAGCTCATCTGAATCACGAGGAGCACGGTCACGACGTTCTTCACGTACCTTGGCCATTGGTGATGGCTCAGTCACGGCAGTGTTAGTGCGCATGATCAGGTTACGCAATACAGCGTCGTTGAAGCGGAAGTTAGTTTCCAGCTCGTCAATTACTGCCTGTGGCGCTTCTACGTTCATCAGAACATAGTGAGCTTTGTGCAGCTTTTCGATTGGATAAGCTAATTGACGACGGCCCCAGTCTTCTAAGCGGTGAATTGAACCACCAGCTTCTTTGATCGCGCCAGTGTAACGCTCGATCATTCCTGGAACTTGTTCACTTTGATCTGGGTGAACCATAAACACGATTTCGTAATGACGCATTGTAGCTCCTTACGGTTAGTTAGCCTCGGGTGAGCTCGACCAGACTCGCATAGAGGCAAGGAACGTTCTGGATGGTCGAAGGGGCGGTATTCTAGGGGTTTCTTGCTGTTAAAACAAGCAGCAGCACAGATTTTTATCAGGCTATGGCCTCAATTTTCCGGGGATATTGCTATTTTTCACAAAAGCCCCCATAACATTTTCAACTGAGCAAGAAATACACAGGAATAAAGCCATGAGTTTCAGAACAGAACGCGACAGTATGGGTGAAGTGCAATTGCCGGCAGATGCCTTATATCAGGCGCAAACTCAACGTGCTTTGGATAACTTTCAAATCAGCACTTTGACTATGCCGCCGTCTTTTATCAAAGCTGTACTGCGGGTCAAACAAGCCGCTGCTGCCGCTAACCTTGAGTTGAAGTTACTGCAACCAGAGATTGCTGCAGCTATTCATAAAGCGACAGAACAGCAACTGCTTGAACTGGATATGGCGCACTACCCTATAGACCTGTTTCAGACCGGCTCAGGCACCAGCACCAATATGAATGTGAATGAAGTGCTGGCTACCTTAGCAAGCACAAGCTCAGGCCAGACTATCAGTCCTAACGATCATATTAATCTCGGCCAAAGCAGTAATGATGTGATCCCAACAGCTATTCATTTAAGCGCGGCGCTCGCTAATCATCAATTGATTGGGACACTTACTCAGCTCGAAGCCATCATAGTGACTAAAGCAAAGGAGATTGGTTTTATCGTCAAAACAGGGCGCACACATTTGATGGATGCGATGCCTGTGACTTTTGCACAGGTGTTATCCGGCTGGCAGGCTCAAATCGCCCATGCACGTCAGCAACTGGAGTTCGCTCAGCAACAGGTATTGGCATTAGCTCAGGGCGGCACTGCGGTAGGAACAGGAGTGAACGCGCATCCGGAATTTGCTGCCTTGTTTTGTCAAAAGCTCAGTAGCCAAACAGGTTTAAAATTCAAACCCAGCTCTAACTTCTTTTTCAGTTTAGGCTCGCAAGACTCTATTGTAGCTTTATCAGGCGCGACCAAAGTGCTGGCTGTGGCTTTAATGAAAATAGCCAATGACTTACGCTGGATGAATTCAGGCCCGCTGGCAGGTTTAGGCGAAATTGCCCTGCCAGCTTTGCAACCAGGCTCCTCCATTATGCCGGGTAAAGTGAATCCGGTGATCCCTGAAGCTGTGGCCATGGTGGCGGCTCAGGTGATTGGCAACGATGCCACTGTTACTGTGGCTGGCCAGTCGGGTAACTTTGAGCTCAATGTGATGTTGCCCGTCATAGCCCATAACATCTTACAAAGCCTGGAGCTGTTAAGTTCGGCAAGTTCTGCTTTAGGCGAAAAAGCCATAGCGGGTTTTACAGTGCAAACAGACAAGATAAACGAAGCATTGTCGCGTAATCCTATTCTGGTCACAGCACTCAATCCATTGATTGGCTATCTAAAAGCGGCAGATATTGCCAAGCAGGCGTACAAAGAAAAGCGTCCTGTGATAGATGTGGCAGTGGAACAAACCAGTTACAGCAGAGCAGAGTTAGAAAAGTTATTAGATCCAGCCCTTTTAAGTCAGGGTTAACACTTAAAATGGGGTCAGATCACATTAGTTATGCGTAACTTATGTGATCTGACCCCATTTTATTACTGTCGCTGACGCACAGCTTCAAATAAACAGATACCGGTCGCGACCGATACGTTTAAGCTGGAGACCGAGCCAAACATGGGGATCTTCATCAGCGAATCACAATGCTCTCGGGTCAGACGGCGTAAACCATCGCCTTCAGCGCCCATAGCGATCGCCAAAGGGCCATTGAGCTTGGTCTGATAAATGGTAGTTTCAGTTTCACCAGCCGCACCTACCACCCAAATACCTGCGTCTTTTAATTCACGGATAGTACGGGCTAAGTTAGTCACCGTAATAAAAGGCACTACTTCAGCAGCACCACAAGCCACTTTACGCACCACAGGAGTCACTTTGACTGAACGGTCTTTAGGAGCGACCACTGCATGCACTCCAGCCGCATCAGCACTACGTAAAATAGCACCTAAGTTATGTGGGTCGGTAATGCCATCTAAAATCAGAATAAAAGGACTGGATTGCTCAGAGACAATGCGGGCTAAATCCTGTTCGGTGCCGGTTTGCTGAGCGCGGGCTCTGGCCACTACGCCCTGATGCTGCGCGCCATTGACCTTTTCATCCAAAGCTTTGCGGTTGCAGTACTGCACTGACACGCCAAAATCACGGGCGAATTTCAGCAAAGGCTGTAAACGCTGATCGTCTTTGTCTTTTAAGATAAAAAGTTCAAGAACATCTTCCGGCGCACGTTCAAATAACGCACTTACCGCATGAATACCAAATACAAAATCTGCGCTCATCGCAACCTCAATTGAAATAGCAAAGCCCGGTAACACCGGGCTTTGGTTTAACTGTTGGCTAGTGTAACAAAAACACCAACTTCTTGCTGTTGTTACTTAGCTACTTACGCTTACGCGGTGCTTTACCGGGTCTTGGACCAGCAGGGCTTTTAGCCGCTGGTTTTTTCGCTGCAGGCTTTTTACCCGCTGGTTTCTTGCCCGCTTTAGCTGGAGCAGTTTGTTCAATTCCGGCTTTGCGGGCGCCTTTTTTGCGCATCGAGGCTTTTTCTTCCGCTGGTGTCATAGCGGCTTTTTTACTGGCACTGATTTTACGATTGGAGGTCGTGCGTTTTTCCATACCCACTATGCCCAAATCAATTTTGCGGGCTTCCAGATTCACCGCCAGCACTTTGACTTCAATCAGATCGCCCATTCGATATTGCACATTGCTATGCTCACCACGAAGCACCTGACGCTCAGTATCAAAGTGGTAGTAATCATTCTGAAGCGAAGTGACATGCACTAAACCTTCGATATAAAGATCTGTGATCCGGACAAACAAACCAAAGTTTGTCACAGTCGACACCACACCTTTGAAACTGTCGCCAATATGATCCTGCATGTACTCACATTTCAGCCAGTCCGCAACTTCACGGGTTGCATCGTCAGCACGGCGCTCTGTCATCGAACATTGTTCACCCAAAGGATGAATTTGTTTTTCAGTATAGCCTTTAGGCCCAGTCACTTTCTGACCCTGAGTTTGCAAAATGGCTTTAATAGCACGGTGCAACACCAGATCCGGATAACGACGAATAGGCGAGGTAAAGTGCGCATACGCTTCTAACGCCAGACCAAAATGCCCCAGGTTATCGCCCTGATACACTGCCTGCTTCATCGACCGCAACATAGTGGTTTCAATCAGCTCTTTATCCGGCCTGTCCTGCAGTTTTTGCAAAGTCAGCATCAGATCCAAAGGTGTGGGTTCCACTGGCAGATTGGCTTCAATACCTAACTCAGCCAGGAACCGTCTGAAGTTGGCAAAACGATCACCATCCGGACGCTCATGCACACGGAACAGGGCAAAAGCCTCATGTTTTTCTATCAGTTTAGCAGCCGACACGTTGGCTAAAATCATACATTCTTCGATGATCTTATGTGCTTCGTTACGGTGAATTGGCACTATCTGCTCAATTTTACGATGACTGTTAAAGATAAAACGAGTTTCCACCGTCTCAAATTCAATAGCACCACGTTCAGCCCGTACTTTCGCCATTTGTTTATACAGCGAATACAGGTTGTCGATATTGGTTAAGTTGGCTTCGTACTGCTGCCGTAACTTTGGATCGCCTTCTAAAATAGCGTGAACCTTGTTGTACGTCAGACGGGCACTGGAATGCATCACAGCTTCATAAAACTGGTAACCGTCCAGTTTGCCTTGTTTGCTGATATGCATTTCAGCGACAAAACAAAGCCGGTCTGTATGCGGATTCAGTGAACATAAACCGTTGGATAACACTTCAGGCAGCATGGGGACTACGTGATCCGGGAAGTACACCGAGTTACCACGGTCCAGCGCTTCTTTATCCAGTGGAGTATCAGGCAATACATAAGCACTTACGTCCGCAATAGCGACCCATAAATGCCAGCCGCCATCGGCTTTACGTTCACAGTAGACCGCGTCATCGAAGTCACGGGCATCTTCACCATCTATAGTAATTAAACCCAATTGCGTCAGGTCAACACGCCCAGCTTTGGCTTCTTCCGGTACTTCTGTGCCATAACCCGCCACTTGCTGTTCAACAGCTTTAGAAAACTCGTGGGGGATCTGGTGGTTACGAATAGCGATTTCGATTTCCATACCAGGCGCCATATGTTCGCCCAGCACTTCAATCACCTTACCTACCGCATTGACTCTTTTGCTTGGACGTTGGCTGATTTCCACCAACACCACCTGACCATGACGGGCTGCACCTTCTTCACCTGGTGGTATCACAATGTCCTGGCTCAAACGCGGATCGTCCGGTACCACAACACCTAAAGCGAAATCTTTAAAGTAGCGGCCCACTATAGGTTCATTACGTGGTTCTAAAATGCGGACTATACGGGCTTCGATTTTGTCGCGGCTGGAAAAATCGCTTTTTGATGCCAGCACCACGTCGCCATGCAGCAGACGTTTCATTTCAAAATTAGGGATAAACCAGTCTGGCCCACCTTGTTCCAGCTTTAAGAAGCCAAACCCATCGCGGTGACCTAATACTGTACCTTTGACTAAATCCAGGTCGTCAACCAGACCATAACGTTTGCTTTTGTTAAACAGCAACTGGCCGTCACGTTCCATGGCACGTAGACGTTTTTTTAGCGCAAACAGCGCTTCATCGTCTGTCAGCTTTAATTCAGCGGCTAACTCTTCAAAGTAGGCAGGTTGTTGCCGCTGCTTTAAGTGTTCGAGGATAAATTCCCGACTTGGGATGGGGTTTTCATATTTTTCTTGCTCACGCGCAAGATGCGGATCTTTGACCGTCATGTTTTCTCTTTTTCACTAATTCAGCCTGCAGTGTAGCAGTCGCAGGTGAATTTTTCACTACAATGGCTTTTTAGCCCTCGTTAGCACAGCACCAGGCATTTTTTTGGCCAACTGAGCTAACAGCTGTTGCACCTCTTGGTGCGTTTTTGTGTCGGCGATCACTGAGTGATGCAGCCAACGGTAACAATCTTCCATATCCAATGGACTGGCGTCGCCTTTGATTAACATTTGGGCAAACCGTATTTGCGCTTTTAAATTGCCTAATCCTGCGGCTTCACGCAGATAGACGACAGCTTTGCTATTGTCCTGCTGCACAAAACGGCCAATGTGATAATAACGCCCTACTTGCTCTAATGCTTCAGGTAATCCCTGAGAGGCGGCTTGTTGCATTAAATCCCAGCCACGTTCGACGTCTTTTTTCACGCAAACACCAAAAGCCAACATATCTCCGTACAAAAACTGATAAGCTGGCACTTTCATCACGTCTGCTCTGGCCTGTATATCGCTGACCAGTTGACACTCGTCTTTTTGTACTCGCTGCAAATGGGTGTTTTGTTTAATTAAATCCAGCAGTTCATCCTGAGTATAAAGTTGCACTACAGCCACTTCCTGAGCTCTCAGAGGTGAATGTAACAGCAAAAGAACTGAACTTAAGACTAAAAAACCAAACTTCATAATTACCCCAGGCTATAGCCATTCATCTGTACATACTCGGATAAAATCTATACAAAAATCAGGCCATCGCAAAAGACAGTGTTCTGACACCAGCATATCCTGTTTAGTTCGCAGAGCAAAATAGCTCCTGCCCCCGGATAACAAAAAGGTCGGGAACCTTTTTCACTCACATCATCCATGACGTTCGCCTTCGGCAGCTAAAGCTGTGCAAAACGGCTATCCTGCCGTTTTATCACTCACATCATCCATGACGTTCGCCTTCGGCAGCTAAAGCTGTGCAAAACGGCTATCCTGCCGTTTTAT
>NZ_JAIWOI010000308.1 GCF_020217005.1 Rheinheimera sp.
ATCCCAGGATGGGGTGAGCAAAGTAGTTCACCGCCAGGGTGAAACAGGGAATTCGGGACGCAAACAGTTTTGCGTCACGCCTGTTTCACGCCGCACGCTCTGCAAGTGGCCGGACAAGACGACCCGCTGTCTCCTCATTTGAATCCCAGGACGGGGTGAGCACAAAAACGTCCGGAACGAACTGGAACGGCGCAGCCGGCCCGAAGGTGGAGGGCCGGACGCCCGCAATAAAGTAGTTCACCGCCTCTAAATTCAGCATCTATTCGCTCTTAAACGACCAACAATTACCACTATGCGTTCGGTAATTGACGCCTTTCAACCCCCATTAGCCGCATCACTCTGGCAATAGTCATCAAACCCAACCTAGTATCTGCTCAACCCATAATCAGAATAACGAGGTTCAGGTGCATTTATTGATTAAAACTGCTGTTTTTGCAGCAATGACAGGCGTGAGTCTGAGCGCAATGGCAGCACAACAGCCATTGCAGTATGAAGATGTGTTCCAGTTAGAGTTTGTCTCAGAGCCACAGATCAGCAGTAATGGTGATCAGGTGGTCTTTGTGCGTAATCGTTTTGATCAGGCACTGGACAAACGTATCGGGTCTTTATGGTTAAGTGATACCAAAACCGGTCAGTTACGGCCTTTAGTATCAGAACAAGCGGATATCAGCTCCCCTCTATGGTCAACAGACGGTAAGAAGTTGGCTTATATTTCAACAGTTTCTGGCAAACCACAAATTCATATTCGCTGGATGGACAGCGGCCAAAGTGGTCAGGTTAGCCATTTGCCTGCTTCTCCTTCCGATTTAAGCTGGTCACCAGATGGTAAATGGCTGGCTTTTTCGATGTTTACGCCAAAAAAAGCGGCAAGTCCTGTGACGTTACCTGGCAAGCCCGAACAAAATGACTGGGCCAAAAACCCTGTTTATATCGATACTATGCAATACCGTGCCGATGGCCGGGGCTATTTACCTGCAGGTTATAAACATATCTATCTGATGGCTGCAGAGGGTGGTACACCCATACAACTGACCAGCGGCGATTTTGATCACGGCGGTGAAATTAGCTGGCAAAAGGACAGCAAAGCCTTTTATTTCTCAGCCAATCGTCAATCCGATAAAAGAGCTCAGGCCCAGAATAGTGAAGTGTATAAGCTGACTATCGCCGATAAAAATCTGGTCCAGGTGACCGATCGTTTTGGTCCTGATCACTCACCTGCTTTATCTGCTGACGGTAAGTGGTTAGCTTATCTTGGTTATGATGATAAGAAACTAGCCCATCAGGCTGACCAGCTTTACGTCAAAAATCTGCAGTCCGGTGAAGTGAAGGCGCTGACTGGAGATCTGGACAGGACTATAGATAGCTTCAGCTGGGATGCTGACAGCGATGCGCTTTATATTCAGTACGACGATCAGGCTCAGGGTAAAATAGCTATACAGCCACTGATCGGCAAACGTAAGGTGCTGGTTGAACAGGTGGGTGGTAGCTCCTACAGCCGTCCTTATACCGGCGGCAGTTTTACTGTGTCGGATGATGGTGATATCGCATTTACCCAAATGTCGACACAGGCACCTGCTGAACTTGGCTTATGGCAGGACGGTAAAAAGAAACAACTGACGGAACTGAACAAAGACTTACAGTTAGCCCGTGATATAGGTGAAGTAGAAGAGTTTTGGGTGACTTCGTCTGTTGATCAGCGCAAGTTACAAAGCTGGCTGATATTGCCGCCCAACTTCGATAAAACCAAAAAGTATCCGTTAATTCTGGAAATTCACGGTGGCCCTCATACTGCCTATGGCCCTGTATTTGCGATGGAATTGCAGTTGATGGCGGCTCAAGGGTATGTGGTGTTGTACACCAACCCTCGAGGCAGCACTAGTTACGGTATGGAATTTGCCAATTTAATTCACCATAAGTTTCCAAGTGAAGACTATAACGATCTGATGGATGTAGTGGATGCCACTGTCGCTAAAGGTTTCATAGATGCAGAGCAGCTATTTGCCACCGGTGGCAGTGGTGGTGGTCTATTAACCAGCTGGATAGTAGGGCATACCGACAGATTCAGAGCAGCTGTGGCTGTGAATCCGGTGATCAACTGGTTTAGTTTTGTTTTGAACGCTGATATGTACAATTACTTCAGCCAGTACTGGTTCCCTGGTATGCCGTGGGAAAAACCAGAACACTACCTGAAACATTCACCTATCAGTTACGTCGGCAATGTCAAAACCCCAACTATGTTGATGACAGGTGAATCCGATCACAGAACACCTATTTCTGAGACTGAGCAGTTTTATCAGGCGCTACAATTGCGGGGCGTTGAAACCGCTATGGTGCGGATCCCTGGCGCCTCACATGGTATCCATATCAGACCAAGCAACATGATGGCTAAGCCTGCCTACATCACCTACTGGTTTAACAAACATAAAAAGTAGAGTGTGAACACAGTCAATAAAAAAGGGCCGCTTTGCATAAGGCGGCCCTTTTAATTTGTGGATTAGAGAGTGACTCAGATATAGGCAAAAGCGTCGGCAAACATCTGCTCGCGTTTTGCACCTTGCTCAAGGAACGCGTCGCGTACTACGCCTACCATAGGGAAAGGGCCTGCAATATAAATATCGTAGGCTTCCAGCGAGACAAAATCTTCCAGTACGGCTTGATGCACTAAGCCTGAGCGGCCTTGCCAGTTATCGGAAGGACTTTGTACTACTGGCACCAGCTTAAAGTCATGATGGGTTGAGGCCCATTGTTGCAGTTCAGGCATATGATATAAGGCTTCTTCGTGACGCACACCCCAGTATAAAAATACTGGCCTTTTCACGCCTGCCGCTGCGATGGCCTGTGCAATGCTATAGACATAAGAGAATCCAGTGCCACCGGCCAGTAACAAAATAGGATTATGACTGTCTTCGCGCCAGAAGGCTTGGCCTAAACCAACTTCGACAGTCACTTGACCATTGCTTTGTAGGTGTGCCAGCGCCTGACCTGAATACTGGTCTGCTACTGCACCGCCAATTTGCAGCTCGAGCTGTGCCTGTCCTGGAATAGAGGCCACTGAAAAAGGGCGTTTGTCCTGTTCAGTTAATAACAGCTGCAGATACTGGCCGGCTTTAAACTCCACTTTTTGTTGTGGAGTCAGCAAAACCTGATGTACTCCAGAGGTTAACGGCTGAATTTTATCGACGGTACAAATCACTTTGGTCATGAATAATCCTGCGGCTTAGCCACGAATAAAAGGGTGGTGTAAGGTCAAATCTGACTCGGCATAAGCCAGACAACAATAAGTAAAGTTTTGCGCTTTATCCAGATCAGACAAAGGTTCTGGAGGCAGATAGGACACAGTACCAGAGCGCAGACGACAAACACAGGAGGTACAGACCCCCTGTTTGCAACGAAACGGAAAGTCGATGCCATGGCGCAGCGCCGCATCGAGTATTGTTTCATTAGTCTCTACCTGAAAACTCAGGCCGCTTGGTAATACTGTCACCTGATGACTCATTTTTGGCCCGGCACCTTTAATTTGGTTACTGATTGTTCTGCGGGAACTATACCCAATTCAGCCCAGATCGTATCAACTTTGGCTGTAACCGCAGGGTCCATCACTATAGGTTCACCCCATTCACGGCTGGTTTCACCTGGCCATTTATTGGTCGCGTCCATGCCCATTTTTGAACCTAAACCTGAGACTGGCGAAGCGAAATCCAGATAATCTATTGGCGTGTTTTCCACTAAAGTCGTATCCCGTGCCGGATCCATCCGGGTGGTAATAGCCCAGATCACATCCTGCCAGTCACGGGCATTGATATCATCATCACAGACAATAACAAACTTGGTGTACATAAACTGACGCAGGAAAGACCAGACGCCCATCATCACGCGTTTGGCATGGCCTGGGTACTGTTTCTTCATGGTCACTACAGCCATCCGGTAAGAACAGCCTTCTGGTGGCAGATAAAAATCTACAATTTCCGGAAATTGTTTTTGCAGTATAGGCACAAAAACTTCGTTTAGTGCCACACCTAAAATTGCTGGTTCATCAGGTGGACGGCCCGTGTAAGTGCTGTGGTATATCGGATTTTCTCTGTGAGTGATATGAGTCACTGTAAAGACAGGAAAGGAATCCACTTCATTGTAATAGCCGGTATGATCGCCATACGGGCCTTCTGCTGCCATTTCTCCTGGTTCTATATAACCTTCCAGTATGTATTCCGCCGTGGCAGGCACTTGTAAATCATTGCTGATACAACGGGTGACTTCAGTATTATCACCCCGCAATAAACCGGCAAAAGCATATTCAGACAAAGTATCAGGCACTGGCGTCACCGCACCTAAGATAGTAGCCGGATCTGCGCCTAAGGCGACAGACACCGGAAAGCGCTGACCTGGATTGGCTTTTTGCCATTCTAAAAAGTCTAAAGCTCCACCCCGATGAGATAACCAGCGCATTATGACTTTGTTTTTCCCCAGCACTTGCTGGCGGTAAATACCTAAATTCTGCCGCTCTTTATGTGGGCCTTTAGTGATTGTTAAACCCCAGGTGATCAAAGGCGCGGCATCGCCAGGCCAACAGGTCATCACAGGAATTTTGGTTAAATCGACCTGATCACCAGTAAGTACTACTTGTTGGCAGGGGGCTCGCTTGACCTCTTTGGCTGGCATATTCAGCACTTGTTTGAAAATTGAAAACTTGCTGAAGGCGTCTTTTAAACCTTTTGGTGGTTCTGGCTCTTTCAGGAAAGCCAGTAACTTACCTACTTCCCTCAGCGCCGAAACATCTGTCTGGCCCATACCCAAAGCCACACGCTCTGGCGTGCCAAATAAGTTAGCCAGTACAGGTACATTAAAACCCTTGGGGTTTTCAAACAACAACGCAGGGCCACCGGCGCGCAAAGTCCGGTCAGCAATTTCGGTCATTTCCAAATAAGGGTCGATTTCCATCGAAATTCGTTTGAGCAATCCACGTTGCTCCAGCTGACTGATAAAGTCACGCAGGTCTTTATATTTCATAAGGCTCGGGCTCAGCTTGGTGTGGGGTTATTATACATGGCTGACTTAGGCAAACCAGAGTATGCGGTGATAAGTCCCAGTCCAATACGCAGCAACAGTCCGATAAGACCAACCTGAAATTGACATATATCAGGTGGAGCCGAGCGCAACAGACTTGCGTTTTATCTGTGCTGTCATCTAAGGTGAAACACAGAGCCTACTGCGGAGTCAGTTTTATGGAGTTTCCTGCACAAATTAAACAACAAAGCTGCATGGATTGTTTAAGTGGCCAATCGCTTGGCTTTGAAATACGGATGGCATTTCAACCTATCATAGACTGGACTTTACAAGACATCGTTGGTTATGAGGCGTTGGTTCGTGGTCCGGAAGGCCAGGGGGCTGGTTGGGTATTTCAGCAAATCAATGACAGTAATAAATACTATTTTGATCAGGCTTGTCGGGTAAAAGCTATAGAAACAGCTTCCAGGTTAGGCTTAAAAAAACTGTTGAGTATCAATTTCCTGCCTAACGCTGTTTATAATCCGGAAACCTGTATTCGTGCCACCATCGAAGCTGGTGATCTGTTTGGTTTTGATATCACTCAAATTATGTTCGAAGTGACAGAAGGCGAGCAAATTACTGATCAGGTCAAACTTAAGCGTATTTTTGAAAGCTATGCCAAGCGAGGTTTTATTACTGCTATTGATGACTTTGGTTCCGGTTATGCGGGCTTAGCTTGGCTGACTTCACTCAAACCTGCAGTGTTGAAACTGGATATGGGGTTGATCCGCGATATTGATCAGGACACAGTAAAACAAGCTGTGCTCAAGGGAATTTTGACCGTTTGCTCTGAGCTGGGTACTAAAGTACTGGCCGAAGGTGTAGAAAGTAAAGCTGAGTTGGATTACCTGGCTCAGCTGGGTATTGAATGGTTTCAGGGTTATTACTTTGCGAAACCTCAGTTGGAAAAGCTGTTAACTCATAGTGAGATCAACGGCTGGCGCTAAGCGAGAAAACGCTGTAGATTATCAGACATCTGGATGTCTAAGGTCTTTCTTATGAAAAAAGCAACTCAACTGATCCATGCTGGCCGTGGTAAAGAATGGACGGGCTCTGCCGTCAACCCACCTGTAGTGCGGGCTTCTACTATTGTGTTTGACACTATGGCTGAGCTGAAACATGCGACAGCTCATCGTGGAGACCGAGTGCCTTATTATGGCCGCCGTGGTACTGCCACTCATTTTGCGTTACAGGATGCGATTTGTGATCTGGAAGGTTCAGCGGGTTGTGCTTTATACCCTTGTGGCGCTGCAGCTATTAACGCCGCCTTACTGAGCTTTTTAAAACAAGGCGATCA
The DNA here is from genome assembly GCF_020217005.1 of Rheinheimera sp. Classification (GTDB taxonomy): domain Bacteria; phylum Pseudomonadota; class Gammaproteobacteria; order Enterobacterales; family Alteromonadaceae; genus Pararheinheimera. Next base: position 6,341 of record NZ_JAIWOI010000308.1, read on the forward strand.
CCTGCTGATGGTCGACACGGCCTATGAACCAACCCGGGCTATTTGCGACAAGTTACTGGCAGGTTTGGGTATAGAAACAACTTATTATAACCCTTTGATTGGTGCTGGTATTCGTGCGCTTATTAAGCCCAATACCAAAGTGATTTTTTTGGAATCTCCGGGCTCTCTGACAATGGAGCTACAGGACATTCCGGCTATTAGCGCAGTAGCAAAAGCACATAACATAGTGCTGATGCTGGATAATACCTGGGGCACGCCAGTGCTGCTGGATGCTTATGCTTTGGGCGTGGATATCTGTATTCAGTCGGCGACCAAATACATAGTAGGGCACTCAGACGCCATGCTGGGTATCGCTACTGCCAACGAAAAACATTGGCCACAACTGCGCGAACACAGTTATCTGATGGGCTATTGTGCTTCAGCTGACGATGCCTATCTGGCTAGCCGGGGTTTGCGGACCTTAAAAGTGCGATTAGCTCAGCATGAAGCGAACGCACTAAAAGTGGCGAAGTGGTTACAGCAAAGACCTGAAGTGGAAACAGTGCGTCATCCGGCTTTGCCAGAAAACCCCGGGTATGAGATTTTTCAGCGTGATTTTTCCGGTAGCAATGGCTTGTTTTCTTTTGTATTAAAACAAGGGGATGCCAAAGCTGTGGCTGCTTTTATAGAAGGCATGCAGCATTTTAAAATGGGCTTTTCCTGGGGCGGCTATGAAAGTCTGATTATTCCAAACTTAAGTGTTCAGAAACTCAGAACCTCCAGCAGTTGGCCTTATAGCGGGCCATTGCTACGATTGCATATTGGTTTGGAAGATACCGAAGATTTAATCGCTGATTTAGCAGCGGCTTTTGAGCGGTTTAACCTCTTGGTTTAGTAAAATGGCGCTGTCAACACAGCGCCTTGTCGTTTGTTACTGCCGTAAAAAAGATTCGATGCTTTCGCCTGTCACTTTACCTATCTGGCTAAACAGATACCAAATAGCCACCATAAGCATAACGGTACAAGGTAAAGCGATCACCGGATAACTCAAGGCTGTCATCTGCGCCAGTTCTTCATTAAAGGCTGCAGTGCCGGGCGCACTGACCAGTAAATATTTGGCTAGACCATAATTTAGTACTGACGACACAACAAAAGAGCTTGCCACCAGATAAGCGCAGTTTTGTAGCTTGGTAGCAAAGAGTTGTTCCGCATTCCTGGCTTTTAAGCTGGCCTCCAATTTGGCTATATCCATCAGCTCGTCGTTCAACAGGATTTTCTTCACCAGCGGATACTTACTACGTTGGCTAATTAACACCATAAGCGCAATAATGCCGGGCACTGCCGCTTCTTTGATCGCTATATAAGCCGGGTCGAGCTGCAATAAGCTGATACCTCCTGTCAGTAATACGCTAATGACCCCCAACACAGATAAAAAGTTTACCTTTTTACTTTGCTGTAATTCCCACAGGCCAAAACCTAAAGGGAAAGCCAAAGCGGCCACTAAAGCCCAAACCGGGCCTAATTGCTGATCTTCACTTAATTTACTCAAAATAAGCGTGGGAATAACGATGTTAAAGAGCAGGTTAACTAAAAAACCTGAAGATTTTTTCTTTTCTGTCTGACTCATAAACTCCAGCCTTACTGCCTGTTTTATTCTGATGACGCCTTAGCTTGGACTCGAGTATATCTGATTTGTCTGTAGTTAAGCAGTATCGCGCTGAATAGTCGTCTTGGTTCGATGAAAAGGCGGATTCGTCTTCGCGGCTAAAGCCAACTTTAAGTAACTGATTTGCTGACCATTGTAAAAACTTAGCAAGAACTCTGGTATTAAAGCGAACCATTCGCAATGTCATCTCATTGATTTTATTGGTTTTTTATTGATTTATCCTGTGTTTCGACTAAAATAAACACAAATTTTGAATCTGCAGGTATTTGCTATGAAAGGCCAACCTTTAGTGCTCGCTAAACTGAATGAGGTGCTGACCTCAGAGTTAACGTCCATTAATCAGTATTTTTTACATGCCCGTATCTATAAAAACTGGGGTTTGGCTCAGCTTAATTCGGTTTGTTATAAAAAATCGATCAAAGACATGAAGCAGGCTGACGAGCTGATTGAGCGTATTTTATTCCTCGAAGGCCTGCCAAACCTGCAAGCTTTAGGCAAATTACGTATAGGTGAAGATACCGAAGAAATGCTGCAGTGTGACTTGGATTTCCAGCACGATCAGCTGCCTTTGTTGCGTGATGCCATCAAATTATGCGAACAGCATCAGGATTATGTCAGCCGCGAACTGCTGCAGGAAATTCTGGAGCACGAAGAAGAGCATGTCGACTGGATTGACACTCAGCAGCAACAAATTAGTTTGGTCGGTCTGGAAAATTATCTGCAAAGCCAAATGGGTTCAGGAGACTAACAATGAAAGGTAATACACAGGTTATAGCCGCCTTAAACGAGCTGCTGTCGAATGAACTCAGCGCTATGGATCAGTATTTTATCCATTCCCGTATGTATCACGACTGGGGTTTGAGCAAACTGTTCGAGCGTATTGACCACGAAGTCACGGATGAAAAAGCTCATGCGGCAGCGCTGATTGAACGTATTTTGTTCTTAGAAGGCACGCCGGACTTATCCAAACGTGATCCGCTGCAGGTGGGTACTGACGTGCCTTCCATGCTGCAAAACGATTTAAACGTGGAGTATTCGGTGGGTGCTTTACTGAAGAAGACCATAGCTTTGTGTGAGTCAGTGCAGGATTATGTCACCCGAGATTTACTGATGACTTTATTGGACGACACCGAAAACGATCACGCCCATTGGCTGGAACAACAGCTGCGTTTGATCAAGCTGATTGGATTGCGTAACTACATTCAGTCGCAAATCTAAGGCTGTTGTCTGTTTGCAAAAAGCACCTTCGGGTGCTTTTTCTGTTTAAAGTCGTCAGAAATTGCAGCGGGTGGCGGGACTATATACCCAAGTGACCTCAATATGCGAGTTTCAGAGCCGTTGGGCGCTTGCAATGCAAGGCAGCATGGCGAAGCACTGTCGACTACCTTGTGAGACAGGCTAACACCGCAGAGCAATCGCCCAGCGACTCCCAAGGGGCGGGTCTAAAAGACCTTTATGCCGCGTTAACTGTTGTCGCTTTAGAACCACTAAAGCTTCCAACCGCTGCCTTGCCTAGAGGGGTTTTATCTCCCGCTGAATTCTGCATCTTGAAGTTACTTGGGTATAACGCTTGGGAAGCTTTCATTCTGCCATTGAACTACAGCCGCAGGCGGCTTAAAGTACAAAGCCCTATGGATGCTGTCAATCCAGCTAAAAAGGATTCAAGTAGTGACTCCAGAACAAATTCAACGCTCTGCCGCCCGGCTGGCGTATTATCGACAGCGTGCTGAAGCCGCACCTTTATTGCCAGCAGAGTTACGTCCAACTTCTCTGGCTGAAGCTTTTGCGATTCAGCAATGGCTGTTCATTGAACTGGATTGGCCTGTGCTGGGTTGGAAAGCTGGGATGCCAGGACCCGATAAATGGGTGCTGGCGCCTATAGCTCATCTGCAGCAAGGCGAGCTTTGCCTGTTTGAACAACAAGCAGAGCAGTACAGTATTGAACCTGAGCTGGCTTTTTTGCTGGCAACAGATTTACCTGAGCGCACTGAACCTTATAGCGACACCGAGATCAA
>NZ_JAIWOI010000309.1 GCF_020217005.1 Rheinheimera sp.
AGCGGCCATAGGCGCCACTCATCTGGCATTGGAGCTAATCATCAGGCCATACCAGGCCGATGCTGGTGCAGAGTTTTTAGATCAACTGGCCGCTGGATTGTTTAATCAGGGGCTATACATTGGACCTGAATTACCATCTGACAGTGTTCCGGGGCAGTTTGAGCTGGTGCTGGAGCATTCTGGTCAAAAACAGATACTGGTTGCTCAACACCCCAATCAGGACCCGCTGTTGCCTCTGTATTGGCTGGTGAATCATTTAAGAGCTCAGGGTATTGGTTTAAAACAAGGCCAGTGGGTGATTACAGGCTCTTATGCTGGGGTATTGCAGGCACCAGCCAATACAGAACTTGAGTTACAGTTTGGAGCGTTTGGCCAAATCAACACGCTCTGCAGTCATAAGGCTGTGATAAGCTAATCGGCTGATTTGGTTTTTAATTTGCCATGGAGAGTTTTGGATGGAGTTTTTACCGGCCTGGCCATTAACTATTACCCCTTTGTCATCCTTTGGCTTGCTGCTGTTGATTGGCAGCCTTGGCGGCTACCTGGCGCATCGTATTTCCTGGTTGCCCAGTATCACAGGCTTTATGCTGGTTGGCTTTTTAGTTGGACCCAGTGGTTTAGGTTTACTGACTGAGTCTGTGCTTAAAGACTCCCGTATCCTGATAGATATCACGTTGGCACTGATTTTATACCGGCTGGGTTCATCACTGGATTTGCGCTTTTTACGGCAATCACCACGTTTGCTGGTGATAGCTCTGGTGGAAAGTACCTTAACCTTCAGTGCGGTCTTTACCTTGTTATGGCTATTTCAAATTCCATTGGCTTTGGCTGCCTTAATTGCGGCTATTTTAGTATCCTCTTCCCCAGCCGTGTTATTACACGTTGCCCATGAAGTTGGCGCCAAGGGCCCAGTCACCGAAGCCGCTAAATCCCTGGTTGCCTTGAATAACCTGCTGTCTTTTCTTGCTTTTGCTTTTGTGGTGCCTGTATTGCTTGCAGAGCAGGATGCGGGTTGGCAGCAGATCGTCTTACAACCTATGTATTTATTATTAGGCTCCGCTTTATTGGGTGGCGCCATTGCCTATGGTCTGCATTTTTTAACCAGTCGTACTCAAAGTGCCGTGCAATACAAGCTGGCGCTGGTTGTTGGCGCTTTAATGTTGTGTCTGGGGCTGGCCCAGCAATTAAAGCTCTCAGCGCTTTTTGCGCCGCTGGTGGTTGGCATCATAGTGCGCAGTATGGAACGTGACGAAGTGGTGTCTGCACTAGAGTTTGGTAGTGCTTTTGAGCTGTTTTTTATCGTCTTGTTTGTATTTGCCGGTGCTAATCTGCACTTCGCCGAGTTGGTGGCTTTTGCTCCTGTCATTATGGCCTTGGTGGCTGTGCGGGCTGCTGCCAAATGGTTTGGTGTCAGTGTCAGCTCTGTATTGCTGGGACAAACAGTGCGCACTGGCGCTTCGTCCGGTTTATTACTTATTCCTATGGCGGGTCTGGCGATAGGCCTGGTACAAAGTTCCAGTCAACTGGTACCACAACATGCCGCAGTGATCAGTGCCATAGTGTTGGGTGCTGTGACTGTATTTGAAACCATAGGGCCACCTATAGCCTCTTATGCTTTCCGTTTGGCTGGAGAAACAGAGGCTCAGGCGTCCGCTGCTATAGCTGATACTCTGCCACAGCATCCGTGGCAGGCTGACGGCACTGTGGCTGTGGATCTATCCGCTTTACATGCACCTGAACCGGTAGACGCAGTGTTAGTTGAGCAGTCCGAACCAAAAAGGTTTAAATTCTGGCGCTGGTGATCACCGGTGCCAGCGGCCACTTTCAATCAGGTTTAGCAGCATCAGGGTCTTGCCGTTGTCAATGGGGTTGGCGCCCTGTTGTAAAATAGACATTGGCTGCAGATTGATGCTGTGATTCGCAGTAAAAAGCCCCCCTGCAGCCTCCTGACATCTCATATTTTGCTTTCAATAACAGGGCTGATAACACATTTCAGAGCATCATTTGGCTGCGTAAGGTTATTAACGCAGTGCCCGGTTCTTTATTGTCCGCTTTGTGCTGTACCAAACTTTGCTGAATCACTTGAATAGCAAGGTTGAGGATAGCTTCCTGCTCGGGTGTTTCAGACTTCTAAACTTCTGGCTTTCTATTTTGTTGGTCGTTTTGTAATCTATCAGGCTTGAGCACTAAACAAATACCCGTTAGGGTGGGTAAGAAAACTATAAACACCCCAAAGTAATTGGAGTTGCAGGGAGGCGACAAGTGCGCGAGGCCCCAGGAGCATAGTTGTCTTATGTGACTGGGACGAGAGCGCGAAGTCAAAAAATCTGCGGCTTCAAGTACGAAGGGGGGAGAAACCGCAGAACTAAACTGCAGGCAGTGCAACGAGGAGAGTGGGTCATGTCGCAATATGCTGCCTTGAGGGCAAACGTAGGATTATTGGGCACCCAGCTGGGTGACACCATACGTAATCAATTAGGTGATGCAGTTTTAGAACGTATTGAGCAGATCCGTGCTTTAGCCAAAGAGGCAAGGCAGGGTACAGAACTGCAGGATCAACAACTAAAGCAAGTTCTGGCCAGTTTAACGGACCAGGAAATTCTGCCTGTAGCCCGTGCTTTTGCCCAGTTCCTTAATCTGGCCAATTTAGCAGAGCAACACCATACCATCAGTAAGGCTGGCCGGGCTTCTATTGAAAAACCAGAACCTGTGGCAGAACTGCTACAACTGCTGCAGGACAAAAATGTCAGCAAAAGCCGGATTGAACAAGCTGTTGCCGATTTGTCTATAGAACTGGTGTTGACGGCGCACCCGACAGAAGTGACTCGCCGTACTTTAATCCACAAGTTAACCGAAATTGCGGCCTGTCTGGCGCAACTGGAGCAGGATTTAGCCCCGGTACAGCAGAAAAAAGTAGAAAACCGCTTGTATCAGCTGATCACTCAGGCCTGGCATACCAATGAAATCCGCGAACAACGACCTACGCCAGTGGATGAAGCCAAATCAGGCTTTGCTGTGATTGAAACTTCATTGTGGGAAGCTATTCCAGAGTTTATCCGTGAACTGGATACTGCGTTGTTGCCTGTGCTCGGTCATGGCCTGGCTCTAGACGCTGCTCCTATACGTTTTTCATCCTGGATGGGGGGCGACAGAGATGGGAACCCTTTTGTGACTGCTAAAGTTACCCGTCAGGTGTTGCTTTTAAGCCGCTGGAAGGCTGCTGATTTATTCAGCAGGGACTTAGATGTGCTGGCAAACGAACTATCGATGAATCAGGTCAACGAAGCTTTACGTGCTGTAGTAGGCGATGTGTCAGAACCTTATCGCAAGCTGTTAAAAGACTTCCGTCATAAGTTGCTGCATACCAGAGACTGGCTAACTGAAGCGCTAAAACATGACAGATTACAGCGCCCTGAAGATTTGATTTGGCACAATCAGCAATTGCTGGAGCCTTTGTTGTTGTGTTACCAGTCGTTGCGTGATTGCAAAATGGAAGTGGTGGCTGAAGGTTTATTAAAAGATACCATTCGCCGCGCTTATGCTTTCGGTTTAACCTTGTTGAAGCTGGATGTGCGGCAAGAGTCAGGCCGTCATACTGCAGTATTCAGCGAGTTTACCCGTTATTTGGGGATTGGCGACTATGCCGAGTGGGATGAGGCTGCGCGTCAGGCATTTTTATTAAATGAGCTCAACAGCAAAAGGCCTTTATTTCCGCGTCACTGGTCACCCAGCCCTGAAGTCAAAGAAGTGTTGGATACCTGTGACATAGTAGCCCGGCATGGACCAGAAGCTTTATCGACTTATGTCATTTCTATGGCCGGTAAACCTTCAGATGTACTGGCTGTGCAGTTATTGCTCAAAGACGCTGGTATTACTTTCCCTATGCGGGTAGCGCCTCTGTTTGAAACCCTGGCCGATTTAACCAATGCGCCGGAGTGTATCAGTAAGTTGTTGGCCATCGATTGGTACAGAGGCTATATCAACGGTCGTCAGGAAGTGATGATTGGTTACTCTGATTCGGCCAAAGATGCCGGTGCTTTTGCTGCGGCCTGGGCTCAATACAGTGCACAGGAAGCTTTAGTGGCTATTTGTCAGCAGGCGAAAGTGCAGCTGACCTTATTCCACGGCCGTGGCGGCACTATAGGTCGTGGCGGTGGTCCTGCCCATGCTGCGATTTTATCTCAGCCGCCTGGATCGCTGGCTGGTGGTTTGAGGGTGACTGAACAAGGCGAGATGATTCGCTTTAAGTTTGGTTTAAACGGCTTAGCACAACGTAGTTTGGCCTTATATGCCAGTGCTGTACTGGAAGGGGTATTGTTACCGCCGCCAGTGCCGGAGCAGAGCTGGCGTGAGTTGATGCAACAACTGGCCACAGTGTCCTGTGACGCTTATCGTGCTGTGGTGCGGCATCACCCGGACTTTGTGCCTTATTTCCGCGCTGCTACGCCAGAGCTGGAGTTGGGGCAGTTACCACTCGGCAGTCGCCCGCCGAAACGGAATCCGAATGGTGGTGTAGAGAGCTTGCGTGCTATTCCATGGATTTTTGCCTGGTCGCAAAATCGATTGATGTTACCAGCCTGGTTAGGTGCAGGCAGCGCGCTGGCTGTGGTGGTCGAGCAGGGTAAAACCGAACTTCTGGCACAGATGCGCGCGCAGTGGCCGTTTTTCGCAACCCGCTTGTCTATGCTGGAAATGGTGTACTTAAAAGCAGATGCGGAAATAGCAGCTTATTACGATGAAAAGCTTGTACCCGAGCATTTGTTGCCTTTAGGTCAGGAATTACGTAAGCAACTTGCTGCAGATACAGCCTTGTTGTTACAACTGATCCAAAGCGATACCCTGATGGCAAAAGAAGCCTGGATCCGAGAGTCCATTATGCTGCGTAACACTTACGTCGATCCGCTGCATATTTTGCAGGTGGAATTGTTAAACCGGGTGCGACATGCGCCGGAGACGGTAAACGACAGCATTAAGCGTGCTTTGATGGTGACCATTGCTGGTATAGCCGCAGGTATGCGAAATTCGGGTTAAAAGGCTGTGCGTTTTCAACAAATTAAAAAGGGCATACAGTGTATGCCCTTTTTTATCATCTAAAAAACTTAGAAAAAGTTCTTTTTAAACTCCACACCGATAACACGAGGTTCGTTGACAAAACCTGTCAGGTTAGCAAAATCTATTGCGCCTTTCAGGTTGTCTTCGTCCGTAATGTTACGGCCGAATAATGCCACTTCGTAGTTGTTATCAAAATTCAGATAGCCTACACGAAGACCAGCTTCAAAATTACCGTTGGTGTTGTATTCCATAGATTCATACAGGAACAGGTTGGTTTTACCCTGACGTGCTACGTCGCCGTAGATATAAATCTCACCCGAGCTCACCGGAATATCATAACGGGCGTTTGCTGTTAAGATAGTTTCCGGAGCTTGTGGGAAAGGATTACCGTCGATTAAGACTAAACCAGCGCCGTTTGAAGGATCGGTCGGGGTACAAAGTTTTGAACCACAAGGTGCCACCAACAGATTTTTATCTTTCAGCTCAGTGTTGTTGTAGCTAAAACCACCGCCCAGGATCAGATTTGGAGCTGCACGCCATTCTGCGTCTACTTCAAAACCATAACCAGTACCCTTGTCGGCGTTGATCAACTGGTTACCTTGAGTGGCGCCACCTATAGCAGATAACTGAATATCATCGATGTTGTAATAAAACAATGCGCCGTTCAGACGTAATGAATCGTCGAGTAAGTCGGATTTAGCACCTACTTCTACGGAGGTAATAGTTTCTGAATCCGCTACCGAAGGAGCTTTTTCGAACGCAACATCACGGCCCTGAATTGACTGAGCGCGGAAACCGCTGGCTAAGCGACCATACAGACTGGTTTTGTCTGTTAAACGGTAGTTACTGCTTAATTCCCAGCTGACCTGACCGTCATCTACTTTGATTGGGTCATAATCCTGAATACTGGCTGCACCAATAGTTAAAGCGAAACCGTCAATGTTTTGCTGACCTACAGAAAAAGTTTTCTCGTCATAAGTGTAACGAATGCCACCGGTGATATCCCAACGGTCTGTCAGGTTGTAGGTCGACTGACCAAAAACAGCCCAGCTTTCGTTGCCATGGTAAACAGTAGTAGCACCAAAGAAACCGTCGATACTGGTTACACCAAAAGAAGAGTCAAAGTAGAAAGCACCAACCTGCCACTCTAAAGCTTCATCGGTATCACTGGCTAAACGGAATTCCTGAGTAAATTGCTCCAGGTCATTTAACTGATCTTCAGTGACAGCACCAGTAGGATCGGAAGGGCCTGGGCCTGCCGCATTACCGCCATCAATGTCACCTTTGCCTTTACCATCTGCATTTTCCTGAGCCGTAACTGAAGTAAAGGTCATGCCACCGATATCAAATTCCAGTGTTAATGAGGCGCCTGAGTTATCGTATTTCTGGAAGTTACCTTCACCGTCATCGTAATAGACAGTGTCACGGTCGTAGTTATCATTCAGCTCGTTACTGCCTGGCGTCAGAATATTACGACGGAACAAAGACGAAGTACCATCCAGCTTACGGCCATGCACGTTTAACAAGGCTGAGAAAGCGTCTGTGTCATATAAAAACTGCAAACGACCGGCCTTCTCGTCATGGCCGCCAGTAAAGTCTTTTTCACCGGTAAAACCGTTATCTACCCAGTCGTCACGATTCTGGTTCATCAACGAAATACGAGCTGATAATTCGTCTGTTAAACCACCACCTGCAGCACCTTCTATATTAATAGTGCCTAAGTTGCCTATGGTCGCTTTGGTATAAGCTTCAAAGTCCTGAGTGGGTTTGACCGAGGTGAATTTCACAATACCTGCTGTGGTGTTACGGCCAAACAGGGTGCCTTGCGGGCCACGGATCACTTCAGCTTGCGCTACGTCAAATAACGGGAAGCTTTTGAGGATCACGTTTTCCATCACCACGTCATCCATAATCACAGAAACCGGCTGAGAAGCGGCCAGGTCAAAATCTGTATTTCCCAAGCCACGAATGTAAAAACGTGGTGCTGCGCGGCCGTTTGATGATTCAGCGTATAAACCTGGAATCTTGCCAGATAAAGCCTGGATGTCCTCGCCACCTGCAAACAAAGCGTCGAATTTCTCGCCGCTTAAGGTTGCAATAGAGATAGGAACTTCCTGAGTGCTTTGCACACGTTTCTGTGCTGTCACCATAATGCGTTCCAATTTTGTCTCTTCAGCAGCCTGGCCTTTGTCACTTTCCTGCGCGAATAAAGCAGGAGAAAGACCCATGGCTGCAGCGAGCAGACTGGCCTGAACACTCAATGCCAGAACAGACTTTTTGCATGTTTTCATCAATGTTTTACCTTAGTTTTAGGCTGTTATGTATTTTCTGGTGCGTCCTGCGGATTGGTTGTCAGTGCGAACCCTACAAACTCTGGAGTGACCACAGTGTTTGCCCTGACAACTTGTCTGCTACTATAGCATTTTGTGGCTAGATTTGCCGATCTTGCGGATAAAATGGCTGAAAATCATCAGCTTGTTGACTTTAATTTGCACATTATCTACTTCAGTAAAGTCTGGTTTACCTGATGCTAACTTGATGGCACTTAAACTTCTACAGATAAAAGAGCTGTATAAATTGAACAACGCCCCTGATGAGATGAATAATAACTAATCAATAGCTCATTACCATGAAGTACCATGCCGGCGTAGCTGGTATCTCCGCCCGAAGGCAAGCTGATTAGCTCTCTGAGATCGCCTTTGCATGGATCCAGAGTCACAAGACTAGTCCTGATGTTTTCGTCATAAAGACGGACAACTGCCAACATCTGGCCTGAAGGGGTAAAAATGGCCTGAGGCCCGCCAATACGACAACCTATATCCAGCCAGTTCCAGTGCTGGTAAGGCGGAAGAGCATAACCCAGTTGGCCATGATCAGGATCTTTACGTAATAAACACCAGGCTCTGTCTTGCTGATCAAATAACAAGGCCGCTTCATTGGGGTAACCCTGATCATAGATTCGGGAGGCGAGGACTTCAAACTGGCCTGCAGTATTTTGCTGATACAAGCGAATATGCCGATCCGCGCCACATTTATAAGCAATTGCATAAGCCTGATCCCGCAGATAACTTAAGCGCCATAACCAATATTCTGCTTCACCTGCTTCCTGGGGGGCAGACCAGTGTTTGCCATCAGATGAGAGCCATAGATAAGACTGGTAGGCCTTATTGGTCTTGTCGTGGAAGGCGGCCGCTGCCAATAACTGTAATTTGCCGTCCGGCGTTACTGTGAGTTTTCCATCCCGTAAATCTGCAATTGGGTTATGCAGTACAGCCACAGTCCGCCATTTTTTGCCTTGAACCGAACTCATGATACGTAAAAAACCATCTTTTGAGTGATGACCGGATGCCTGGCGGAATACCAGGTAAAAGCGTTGTCTGAAGTAACATAAATCGGTAAACGCATTGTGTCTGCCGGTTTTCCAGGCTCGTTGCACCCAAACTAATTTTAAGGAGAGTGTTGTTGCTGCTCTGTCTGTTTTTGTTGTCATTCAAGCAAACCGTCTGTATTTTTATTGTTAATTAATTGTTTATTTTTTGATGTTAAGCTAAGCTCAGTTGTACTTCAGTAACAGATTCTTTAATAGTGTTGGGTGTATGCCTGTCGACGCTCAGTGGTAAGTCTATTTGCAGTGTAGAAAACTGCACGGGGTTTCACTATGGCGACAGAGCAAAGTTTATTTCGACCCCAGGCTTTGCAGGCACAGCAGCAAAGGCTTGAAGGGCAGGTGAGTATTGTGCAACCTGTTAGTACCTCTGTCTTGTGCTTTTGTTTAGTCTTTATAGTCTCCTGTTTAATACTACTGCTGCAACAGGCGCAGTTTTCGCGCAAAGAGACAGTGATTGGCTACCTCAAGCCTTCCGGAGGTGTGGTAAGGATCCACAGCCAACGTTCTGCTGTGATTAAACAGCTTTATGTTCAGGATGGTGCTGCAGTAAAACAGGGGCAAAAACTGGCTTTGCTGAGCAGTGATGAATATTTGGCTGCAGGACAAAGTCTGACCGAATATTTGCAAAGTGGGGTGTCCCTGCAATTACTGCTAAACACACAAAAACGACATGAGCTGATCCACAGTTTTGCGCAGCAGCGTCAACAACTGTCTGCCCAAATAGACAGTGTCAAACTACAGTTTACCGACAATCAACGTCAGCAAAAGTTACTGTCTGAACGCATCAACTTACAAAACCAACGTTTGCACTCTCAGCAACAGCTGGTGCTCAAAGGTCATCTGCCGACGCAACAGCTTGAGCTGCTTCAAGATCAACATCTGATGTTACAACAGCAACTTGCAGAGCTACAAACTCTTGCTCAGTCTATTCGTCAGCAGCAGATTCAGTTGGAAAATCAGCGACAGAGGTTGCCCGTCGAGCAGCAACTTCAGCTTCAGCAGTTACAAGCTGAGAGGTTAGAGTTTGAACAACAAAAAACTGAGTTACAGGCCCGAGGTGAGGTGTTGTTGACTGCACCTGTAGCTGGCAGAGTCACTAATTTAGTCGTCAGTCTGGGTCAACACCTGCATGGAGCTCAGGTCCTGATGCAACTGCTACCTGAATCCAACTCATTGTATGCACATTTATTGGTGCCAACCCGCGCTTTTGGCTTTGTCCAGCCAGGCCAAATCACCTGGTTGAGGTTTGATGCTTTTCCATATCAACGCTTTGGCCTGTATCAGGGCAAGGTCAGTCAGTTGTCAAAAGCAGTGCTAATGGCGCAAGACCCTGATAGTCCGGTGCAAATTCAGGAGCCGGTTTACCAGGTTCAGGTTCAACTGAATCAACAGTTTATTGAAGCCTATGGCGAACAACTACCACTTCAGGCCGGCATGTTGTTAAGTGCAGACATAGTGTTGGAGAAACGATCAATCCTTAGCTGGCTGCTCGAGCCATTATTCAGCATAAAAGGGCGTTTTCAGATTTAAATCAGGCTGTGTGAAGCAGTGGAGCACAGA